>JASEJN010000090.1 GCA_030016385.1 Clostridiales bacterium
TATTATTTTACCGAGATAGGGTCTGTAATGGTTGCATCGCAGGGTATGGCCATACTGGGGAATGTGCCTAAAAGTGAGGGCGCGGGGAAGAACGCATACGATATAGCTAAAGAAGGTGGAAAGCATAGCGGTTTTTATAAACAATATATCAACAAGTCTCCTAAGGAAATTACAAAAGGTATACAATCGATAGAAAAAGAAATAGCAGAACACCAAGCTAAAATTGCCAATCCCGAGAAATATATACCAAATTTTAAAAAGCTGGATCCAAGACAACAAGAAGCGCTGATAAATAAAAAGTGGCCAAGCGATATTCAAAGACAGCAAGAACAGCTAAATATATTAAAAGGCATTAAGGAGAATTTAAAATGAGTGAGGAATTAAAGAACTTTATTAATGATCTAATAATCATTGTACAAGAAAAGTATAATGATTCATTGAAAGCAGCAGACAACGAGAACGAACATGATAAGGCATTCAGACAAGGCGCTAATTTTGCATACTATGATGCTCTGGATATTATTGAATCACAGCTTAAATCATTTAGCCTAATTGATATCATTCCTCAACAAATTGTACCTATTTTAGGTCAAGAAACAAATGGAAGAGACACCTCACAGCACCTATAAAAATGGCTAAAAGTGTGGGTTTCTTACCTTTCACAGCACCCTAAACCAAACTGCTACAACGCCGGCACTGCCGGCGTTTGTGGCTGCGAGGGGACGCTTGCGACCACCTCGCTTCCTGCTCTTTTTTCGACCTTGCAGTTTGGTCTGCAAAAGGGATAAAAAAGCAAGGAATCCATCGAATAAGTTGGCTGGTGATACCCAGCACAAGTCGGCCAAACTTGCCCTGATTTTTGCTGAATAGGCAAAACCCCTTATGTCAACATTTAAAATGCGACACAGGGGCATACGGCGGCTTACAGTGGCAAGTGCTTTGGTTAGGCGTAACGAATTTTTCGTGAAACGTGCAAATTTTGCAACCTACTTGAAAATTGAAATAAAAAGCAAAAAATGTTTGTGAACCCCTATGAACCCCTCTTTTCAAGAAAACCCGCCTGTGGTAAACTTTGTGCCAGAGGGGGGTACCAGGGGGTAAAAAATCACGCCATTTCTTTTTTCTGAATGTGACAGCTTGGAGACAAACCGCAGGAATGACTTGCAATAGTTTTCAGACAGAGTTAACATACACACCAAAGTGAAAATAACCTGTTTGAAACTGTGAGTCTTGCGTAGATAGGCTGTTGCGCCCTTGCCCGTTCAAAGAACGAAGGCTATCATCTGAGGTTGCCGGTACTCGGGGCTTTATGTGGATGTAGGAGAAAAGAGAAAACTGCCTCTATGTCGGTATGGACTTGCATAAGGACACTCATACCGCTGTTCTGGTGAATTGCTGGAATGAAAAATTAGATGCAATTGTCATCGAAAACAAGCCCAGCGAGTTTAATAAGCTGGCAAAGAAGGTTGATAAAGCAGCATTAAGACTGAATTTGTCGCCTATTTACGGTTTGGAAAACGCCTACGGCTACGGCAGGAGCCTTGCCGTATGGCTGATTGAAAAAGGTTACATGGTGAAGGATGTTAATCCGTCCCTGGCTTATGACCAACGCAAAAGCGCACCAATGATGAAGAAAAACGATGAGCATGACGCTTATTGCGTGGCAACGGTTCTGATCAATCAGCTTCACACCCTGCCTGACGCAAAGCCGGAGGACAATCATTGGACGCTGTCCCAGCTGGTCAACCGCCGGGACACCCTTGTCAAAGAGGGTATCCGGCTGAAAAATGGTTTGCATGAGCAGCTGACAAATGCATACCCCAGTTACCGCAAATTCTTCTGTGAAATTGACCGGAAAACGGCACTGTACTTTTGGAAACACTATCCTTCACCCGGTCACCTGAAAGGCAAGGCAGCAGAAGAATTAGCGGCGGAACTGAAAGCTGTTTCTCCGAATTATGCTAAGGGTAAAGCGGAAATGATCCTTGAATGTATGGAGAAGGATGGCAATACGCACAGGGGTTATCAGGCTTCCAGAGATTTTATTACGCAAAGCCTTGTCCGTGATTTGGAGCATCAGGCGGTTGAATTGGCACAAATCGAAACGGAAATCACAAAGATGCTGGAATCCTTTGACTACAAGCTCACCACCCTGCCCGGCGTTGGAAACGCAATCGCAAGCAAGCTGATTGCCGAGATAGGCGATATACGCTGTTTCCCCAATGCCGACAAGCTGGCCCGTTTTGCCGGAATTGCTCCCAAAAGCTTCAGTTCTGCGGGTAAAGGCAGGGATGAGAGCAACAAGCAGGGCAACCGTGAGCTTCATGGCTTATTCTACTTCCTTGCCGTAACTATGGTGGCTGTCTCAACAAAAGGAAAGCCATACTGTCCTATATTCCGCACCTATTTCCTTCGCAAAATCAGCGAGGGCAAGACGAAGTCTCAGGCTCTGGTCTGTATCATGCGGAGACTGGTCAACATCGTTTATGGCATGATGAAGAACAAGACGGAATACAGGCCGTATGAGCCGGAAGATGTGCAATCTGAGGTTAGGTAATACCCCACAGGCACAATGACGAAAAACCGATATCCTGCCCGAAGGAGTTGAGAAATATGCGAAAGAAACTGCCGGTACTGTTGCTTGTGCTGATTATCCTGCTGCAAGCTTTTGTTCCTGTCGCTTATGCCGCTCCAAAAAATGATGCGCAATCCCAAACAGCATATTTCTGTCCTTCGGATGCTACATCTGAGGGCGCGGGGAAAGGTTTTGATAATTTTAATGCTCTTAAAAAGAACCTCGGGCCTGCCGGAGAAGGAAAAGCGTGGCATCATGTTGTCGAACAGAGTCAAATCCAGAAGTCAGGGTTTAGCCCGCAACAAATTCATAATACCAATAATGTAATTGCTGTTGATTCAGCGACTCATGCGAAGATAAGCGGGTATTATAACAGTATTGATGCAAGTTTATCAGACACTATGAGAGTTCGGGATTGGCTTGCAGGACAAAGTTTTGAAACGCAATATCAATTTGGAATGGATGTCTTAAAGAGATTCGGGGTGACAAAATGAAGAAAAATATATCACCACAATCATTGATTGAGCAATATATTAATGCTGGAATAATAATGACAGAAGCGTTGCCAAACGGTGATTATAAGACAAATAATCGAGAAGCAAAAAAGCTAAAAAAAATTAAAACTGACTTTTTAGAAAGTAATTTGGATTTAGCGAAGCAAGTTTTCGCTGAAGTCATGAAGTCAGAAAACGACAAAGCACGCTCCATAGCGGCAGCGGATGCTCTAAGGCTAAACATACTGATTGAACAAGCTATTGATGTTTTGGAAGATGTTGCTAAACGTGCAGACATTATCGGATTCGGAGCGGAAACATCGCTGAAGATTTGGCGTGGAGAGTATCCGGGAAAGACACTTTAATGAGAGGTGTGCCTTTGCAGACACCCTATAACTTGCGATATAACGCTGTATTTTAATAATAACAGCCACCTGCAAGGTGAACCTTGACAAATTAACAGCCACCCTTCGATAAACGAAGGTTGCTTGTTGAAAGCCATAAGCGGTCGGCATTGCCGGCCGCTGTGAACCGGCGGGAGCGCCCAAAGGTGCACCCGCCTTTAACCTGCATGGTTTTCGACCCCATGGTTCACCCCGTAAATTAAAGCGACATAGAACATTTTGTTCTGAGTTTCAAAGGAAAATATTCTTTCGCAGAAAGCCGCCAAATCTGGTTTTATTTTTGCTGAATGGGCAAACTCCTTAAGGCTGTTAACAAAACGCGACACAGCCGCATACAGTGGCTCACGTTGCCAGACAACAGGTTAGTAAACTTGTCATTGGCATTAGGTATTTGTGTATCGAATAATGAGGACATATAGAAAGCCCACAGCTTCTGTAAACTGCCGGTAACGAACATATCAATCGGCTTTTACCCCATGGTTCATGGTGAACCATGGATTTACAGGAAACCTGTTTTGTGGTAAAATTTGCGCCAGAGGGGGGTATAAGGGGGGAAAGCTCATTCCGACTCCCTGTTTTTTC
This sequence comes from Clostridiales bacterium, assembly GCA_030016385.1. Taxonomy (NCBI): domain Bacteria; kingdom Bacillati; phylum Bacillota; class Clostridia; order Eubacteriales; species Clostridiales bacterium. Next base: position 4,056 of record JASEJN010000090.1, read on the forward strand.
TTTTCTGCAGTTGACAGTTTTGATATAAGCGCAGAAATGACTTGCAATCTTTTTCAAACAGAGTTAACATCACACACCAAAGTGAAAATAACCTGTTTGAAACTGTGAGTCTTGCGGTAGATAGGCTGTCGCGCCCTTGCGGACGGGAAAACCGTTAACGCTATCATCTGAGGTTGCCGGTACTCGGGACTTGAAGCGGAGGACAGGAAAAGAGAAGGGATGATATGCAGAAAAGAGAAAATTACCTCTATGTTGGTATGGATTTACATAAAGACACCCATACCGCTGTTTTGGTGAATTGCTGGAATGAGAAATTAGATGCAATTGTTATCGAAAACAAGCCCAGCGAATTCAATAAGCTGACAAAGAAGGTTGATAAAGCAGCCTTCCGATTGAATTTATCACCTATTTATGGTTTGGAAAACGCTTATGGCTATGGCAGGAGCCTTGCTGTTTGGCTCATTGAAAAAGGTTGCATGGTGAAGGATGTTAATCCTTCCCTGGCTTATGATCAACGCAAAAGCGCACCAATGATGAAGAAAAATGACGAGCACGATGCTTACTGCATAGCAACGGTGCTGATCAACCAGCTTCACACCCTGCCCGACGCAAAACCGGAGGACAACCATTGGACGCTGTCACAACTGGTCAACCGCCGGGACACCCTTGTCAAAGACGGTATCCGGCTGAAAAATGGTTTGCATGAGCAGGTTTCCGTTGTTTACCCAAGCTATCATAAATTTTTCTGTGATATTGACCGGAAGACGGCTCTGTATTTTTGGAAAAACTATCCCTCACCTGTCCATCTACGGAATAAACCCGTTGATGAGCTGTTTGAAGAATTCAAAGCCATTGCGTCTAATACAAGGAAAAGTAAGATTGAATTCATATTGGAATGTGTCCAGAATGACGGTGACACAATGCGGGAATATCAGGAATCAAGGGACTTTATCACGCAAAGCCTTGCGCGTTGTCTTGAGCAGCAGAAGGAAGAAATAGACCGGATTGATTCTGAAATTGAAAAAATGCTGAGGCATTTTGACTACAAACTAACAACAATACCAGGCGTTAGCATAGCCACAGCAAGCAAGCTGATTGCTGAAATCGGAGACATACGCCGTTTTCCAAGTGCGGATAAACTGGCTCGTTATGCAGGAATTGCACCAATAAAGTTCAGTTCCGGAGGCAAAGGCAAGGAGCAAAGCTCAAAACAGGGTAACCGTGAGCTGCACGGATTGTTTTATTTTCTGGCGGTATCCATGGTTACGGTTCCAAGGACAGGAAAGCCGAATCAGCCTATCTTTTACGCCTATTACCAGCGTAAAATCAGTGAAGGCAAGACGAAATCACAGGCATTGGTCTGTATTATGCGCCGCTTAGTAAACATTGTATACGGGATGATGAAAAATAAGACGGAGTATCGTCCTTTTGTGGTTGAGAATCATGTCACAGAAAAACAGGAATGATTATTACAGCACAGCATAAAATTATGCTTTAATTTTTAAAAGTGAATACGGGTTCTCACCCTTGATCTGAGATATATCTTCTTCCACCTGAGGGCGCGGGTAAGACGTTTAAGAGTATTGATGAAGGATTAAATTTTGCTAAAACTCCTACAAAACACATGGAAAATCCCGGAAGGTTTGTTCCTACACAAACATTACAGGATGCTATAAAATCAACAAAGGGTGTTGCAGATCCAAGAGGTTCTAATGCTATGATGCATTACACGACCATGACCAAGAATGGGCAAACATATAATTTGGAAGTTCTCTATGATAAAGCAACTAATACTATATACCATTTTGAGTATACAAGAAAAGCAATAGGAAATTTACCTGCTATACCTAAATAACTTTTGAAGGGAGAACATTCATGACATCGAAAGAAAAGCTTTATTATTTATTAACTGAATATCAAAAAGGCAAATATGATACAAATACTTTTTGTGACCAATTTACCATTATTTATGATACTGAGGTAGAGTATGATACGTTAAGCAAAGTTGAAAATGAGCTGTTCAACGAACTGTCTATAATTACTGCAAGGTTTTCTCCCTACGAGGAGGATTTAAAAATACCAAGTGTTTATTATAGTGAGCAAGAAGTTAAATCTAAAGTAGAGGAAGTTATAGTTAAGTTATTGAAGTAAAATGAGGATATGTACGTTTTTGTAGATTTTAATTAAAGGCCATAGGAGCCAATAATGCCACTATAAGAACTTTTAAACAATCTATATGACCTTTACGGACACCTTTTAGAAGGCTTGAAACTTGGCTGGTTTACAGCAATTACAGCCACCTAAAAGGTGTACATTGCTCAATTTACAGCTACCTAAAAAAACGACTGTTGTTTACTCAAAAGCCTTAAGCGGTCGGCATTGCCGGCCGTTATAAACCGGCGGGTGCGCCCAAAGGTGTACCCGCCTTTAACCCGCACGGTTTTCAATCTATGGTTTACCTTATCATTTACAGACAGTGTGTTATTTGAGCAACAAGGCTTAAATGGGTAAAAAATCTTTTGCCTTTTGATAATTATTACATAAAGGGAAGCGTAACGAACATCATAAATCCCGAAGTAACGGTGGTAAAGGGTTACGACGTGGAAACCCATACGAGCCGTGGACATCACACCTTTACAGCTACTGCGACAGCAACCCCACAAGCATGACGGACCCTACCGGTCATATGAAGATGCTTGTAGGGAATGGTGAAGGAGGGGGTATAAGCAGATATGTTCCGCAAAGCTCACCTGCACCTAAACCCGCCAACAGAGGCAGAATAACAAATTCACAAGTAAAGCGGAAGCTTGCCAATGATTATTTCACGAACTGGAGAAGAGAAGGAGAGATATATGGATTTAAACAGGCAGCAGCCGATACAGTGAATATGTTTGTAAATGCATACAACAACGGTAAACCTATGGGTGAGGCAAAACAGCCATTAATAGAAGTAGAGCATAAAACACCGGCTCTAAAAAGCAGTAAAGCAGAATTCCAGTCAGGGACTACTTCGGGCAAGATGGTATTTACTGCAACTTTATATTATGCTAGTTATGGTTTAAACAGCCTTATTAAGGCATATACAAGGCCGGTAGCAGCTAAGGAGGTAAGTAAGGCTGTTCAGCCATATTACCCACCGAATAATGGAGCATTAGGTGCTACTGAAAGAATATATTTAATGCCAGGAGATCAAATTGATAGGTTTGGTAAATTAGGCGGTAGGTATTTTTCACCTGCAGGTACACCTGTGGAAATGAGATCATTACCTTCTAATGCGGATTTATCACAGTATAGAGCATTTGAAGTAGTAAAGCCATTTGAAGTTGAGTCGTCAACGATTGCACCTGCTTTTAATCAAATAGGACTTGGGACTCAATATTGTTCTCCTGTAAGTGCTGAAATACTATTAAATCGAGAAATTATTAAAATTATTCCGTAGGAGAGTTAAGATATGAATATAAAACAGTTAGAGAATGAATTAGACAATTTAGGTATTCCCAAAAACTATTACTCATTTAATGGGCATTTGTTAACAGATACTTATATACTAAATCAAGTATACTCTAAATGGGAATATTTCTATTATGACGAAAAAGGAAATCAGGAAGGTTATAAAAGTTTTGATAATGAGGATGAAGCCTGCCGATATTTTCTAAAAAAATTAAAAAATGAAATTAAATATCCTCCAAGCTCTTTTAAGTAAGAATATTTATTTTTATGTAATAGAAAATTTTTAATTACATAAAGGCAAACAGCAGACGTGTAGAAACCGGAGTAAATAAAGTTGCAAGCGGTGGG
>JASEJN010000091.1 GCA_030016385.1 Clostridiales bacterium
GAACTATTTATTCATTGTGCAGCAGCACACTTTATGCTTTTCATTTGCAACAAAATGAGTTTATGTAAATAAATTATTTAAAGCTTCCAATACCGATTCGTCCATGTTTTCACCTTTAGAATACTTTTACTTTTCATATATTTATTGTAGCATATAATTTATGTCCTTATGTGATGAACTGTATCGTTTATCGTTAAGGAAACCGATAGTCAGGTGGTAACAATATTTACATATGTTTATAAATTTCAGGAAAAAATTTGTTGCTGATTGTGATATAATATCATAAAGTAAAGATCAGTTCATTCTTTTTAATATAATGCTTGTCTAAATGATAAATAAAACTGAACTGTCCCATAGAAATTGAATGATAGGAAACTGGAAATGAGATTTATATCGGGTTTATGGAAGCGTTTGGTACTTGCGGCGGATATCTAAACCTATGGAATGTGAGGTGTGCTATGGATATAAATTTTGAAAGATTAAAATATGAAGTTATGGGATTACTGAGAAGCAAGAATATAATGGTTCTGGCAACAAGCAGTGATGATAGAGTTACGGCAAGAAGTGTGAGTTGTGTTGTTTTAAATTGCAGAATATATTTTCAAACTGATAAAACCTTTCTTAAGTGTGAGCAGATCGTTAAAAACCCTAATGTGGCCCTATGCGTAGACAACATTCAAATTGAAGGTAATGCAAGGATCAAGGGACATCCATTTGGTGAGGAAAACAAAGTCTTTATTGAAAAGTTCAAGAAAGTACATAACGGCTCTTTTAATACATATTCCCATATGAAAAATGAAGTAGTAGTTGAGATTGAACCGTTACTTATTACTCTCTGGAAGTATCGAGACGGCAGACCTTTTAGAGATTTTTTAGATTTAACGAATAGAAGGGCACATAGAGAATACTACGATAACAGCAAATAGGCAGGGAGCATACTATTTTTCTGCCCTTTTTATTTTTCACAAGAGGAGGCAGATCTCGATTCTTGAAGGCCATAAAGGTAGCCGGCGTAATACTGGCAAGTATGGCGATATTGTTTATCAAAGATTCTATTGACAGAGGAAATTTATTGCTTTTCAAGTCATCAAATAAAAACGTATCCGTATATAAATTAGTCGATAACTTAATTGAAAAAGATAAGAAGATTAAAGAATATGATAATTTATTCAAAACAGCCGAATATAAAGACAATACCATATATTACACTGATAAATCCGAGCCGGTTTTAAAACTTGTATATGCCTATCTGGATAAGGCAAAGCTTGATAATTCAAAGCTGTTTGGTGAGTTCTCAGCCGGAAAACTGGCTATTAAATTCGATTATGGCGAAGATGTATTTAAAAAGAGGACTCCGTCATTTAATGATTCTGCGGGGCTTTATTTTAAAAGGGATAAGACAGTATATATATTTATGAAAGATTGTTATGCTAATGCACTTTCGCTGGGTTTGAATAGTTTATACCTGCGGCATGTGCTGCTTCATGAGTATACCCATCATGTATTTTATGAATTTTTGAATTTAAACCGGATAGATGAAAATAAAATCCCAGTCCGGTTTATGGAGGGTGTTTCGGAATATATAGGATGGGAAGGATATTATGGGCCTCCTCCTGAAAAAATGGCAGCTTTTAGCGAATTAAACACCCAAAAGCAGTGGACAGATTATAGCAATAAAGGCTATGACGTATATGAACAGAGCCACTATGCAATAAGTCGGTTGATCATTATGAAAGGTGAAAGGGTTATAAGGGATATATTATTAAATGTTAAAGATAAGAATTTCAATGTCGCATTCAATGAGGCGGCGGGGATATCTCTTCAGGATTATGAAAAAGTACTTAACGAAGATTTTAAAAACGGCTGGAAGGAATACAATAATATGGTTCCTGCATTTAAACAAGAATTTTACAGGAACATACATATTGAATGCTTTGAAGAATATATAAGGTTAAACCCGGATAATGTAGACGCTCTGTTGGACTTGGCCCAGTTATATGACGGCTCCGGTAAGTTTGACAAGGAACTGTCGAGATTAAACAAGGCTGTGGAGAAAGGTCCTAAAAATATGTTGGCCTGGCATGCATTGGCACTTTTTCACGAAAGGATGATGGATTTTGACAGTGCCATTAGGACATTCGAAAGGGAGACAAGAATTGATAAGAACTCAGATGTGTCTTATAATAACCTTGCCCAGGCTTGGCTTGCAAAAGATGTCAATAAAGCCGCAGAAGCAATACAGAAGGCAACTGATTTAAAAAATTCAAGTAGTAACAGAAAAGATGCCAAAGCCATACTGGATTACCAAAAAGCCGTTAAAAACGGCAAACCGTATGAGGGATGTTTGCAGCTTATTGAAAGCGGGACTATTTATGACGACAATATAAAGAAAGCAGCGATAGAAAAATTACTTAAAGAATATCCCGGTGTTAAAAATTCGGCAAGAAATAAACTGGAAGTAATAAAAAGCAGGCTGGACTCCGGAAAATAAGCGCTTTCAGGGGCAAATACATTTCATGACATACAACATATATTTTCAATGGAATCATAAAGCTGCTGGCAATTATATAAAAATATTATATCGGAAAGGATGATGGAAGACATGGGTAAAATAATATTGAATTCAGGTGATTACTACGAAAAGGTTTATGGAGGTTGGATGGGGAAAAATATAGGAGGGACCCTCGGGGGTCCTGTAGAGGGCAGGATGGAGATTATGAATCTTACATTTTATCCTAAGCTGTCCGATGGTCCGATGCCCAACGACGATCTGGATCTTCAGCTTGTGTGGCTTCATGCACTTGAACAGTACGGTGTAAAACTAACTTCAAAGGAGCTTGGCAAAGAGTGGGTGGAGCATGTCTTTTTCCCTTATGATGAGTATGGCTATGCCATAACTAATCTGCGCCGTGGGCTTGTTCCGCCAGTTGCAGGATGGTTTAACAACCCGTTTACAAACTGTATGGGCTCGCCTATAAGATCTGAAATATGGGCCATGGTATCTCCTGGAGCTCCAGGAGTCGCCGCTTACTATGCATATCAGGACGCCATAGTCGATCATGCAGGCGGAGAAGGCGTATTTGGTGAAATGTTCTTTGCCGCCATAGAAAGCGCAGCATTTTTAGAATCCGACGTGCATAAACTTTTAAATACAGGACTATCATTCATACCTTATGATTGCCGCACCGCTAAGGCTGTAAAGGACCTCATAAGATGGCATGGCGAGGGGAAAACATGGATTGAAAGCAGAAATCTGATAATAAAACACCATGGAAGGTCCAACTTTACAGATGCCCCTCAGAATATTGCGTTTACCGTACTTGGATGGCTTTACGGTGAAAGCTTTGAAGATGCCATATTGAAAGCCGTCAACTGCGGATACGATACCGACTGTACAGGCGCCACTCTCGGCGCAATCCTCGGCATACTTGGCGGAAGGGGCAGCCTGCCTAAAAAATGGACTGCTCCAGTAGGAGATAGGGTGGCCGTAAGCCTTCCCGTAAAGGGATTTGCGGCGCCGTACGATCTTAAGGAACTTACGGAAAGGACAGCGAAGATCGCTAGAAGGGTTATGGCGGAATGGGATATGCCGATATATATTGCGGATGACAGTGAAAGTTTTATACCAAAGGGCGCTTTAGATGAAAACGGACAGATTAGGGGGGACTATGATCCGAGGTGGTTGTGGAATTATAGTTTCAAGTTGGACAGGTATCTGCTCCCGGAGGGTACCATTGAGAATACCGGGCTTGAAGTTACAATAGATTATGGTGATGGGCCGTCTATCGGTAAAGGGCAACACAAAGACATTGTATTCAGGATAACGAACAATTCTATGGAAACATGGGAAGGTTATCTGGAGCTTATTGTGCCAGGGGGATGGACTGTTTCGGGAAATAGTCCATACAGGTTAGAGCCGGGAAAATCGATGGAGTGGAAAGCAAAAGTTCAGGCGGATGATAATATAAAGCCTTATTATAACCTGAAACTCAATATAAACAGAAAACACGATCTGGTTATCTGGAATACGGAGTCTGTCGCATTCAATCTTGTAACGGCAAATAACTGGTCTGTCAAAGGTCCAGACGATCTGGAATATAAAAGCCTTATAAGCTCCGGGAACAGGATAGAGTTTGAAAAACTCATGGATACTTCTAAAAAGGGAATATATGAAGCTAAAGCAAGGTTGATAAATCCTGAAAAACGTAAGGTTCGCATCATAGTAGATACTGCGTCTGGGGTAAAGGCGATGCTGGACGGGAAATTGCTTTTTGAAGATCAGAATAAAACGGTATCCATGCCGGCATACCATAGATCACCGGTATCCAAAAGGGCCGAGGTGAACCTTTCAGCAGGGGAACATATTTTGAAGATAGAAATTTCTAAAGGGAATGAGGATTTGAGCGTATATGTACTGCCGGTTGCCACGGCAGAAACTAAAACCCCGGGAGGCAACTATTACTTTACGGATATTTTATTTTCATAGCATAAAAAGGGCTTTTAAGGGATGAATGTTTTATGTACGATGTAAGAAAGTGGAACACCGGTGCAGTGGATGGCCTTTAAAGGGTGAATGTTTTAAATTTGATGCACCCGTCTTGAATTTTGAAAACAGCATATACGTGATGCAAAATAATTTATACAATTGAGGTAACGATTATGGGCTTTTACAGGATAATCAGATTAAAACCTGAGGATTATTATAAATGCGACAACATATGGAATATGGAGAAGAATCCTGATATGGCCAGGAAGTGGTATGACGAGCTGATAAATGGCAGCAGAATTACTTTCGTTTATATTGAAAACGGTGAGTTTATAGGAGAAGGCTCTCTGGTTTTAAAGAACAATGATCCGGATTATACTATTTTGGGTAAAAGGATTTATCTTTCTCGCATGATTGTTAAAGATGGATACCGCAACCGCGGAATTGGCGGCATTATTATTGATTATTTGATTGACTATGCCAAAAGGCTCGGCTATGAGGAGATTTCGATTGGAGTTGACACGGATAATTTGATTGCAAGGCATTTATATGAAAAGAAGGGCTTCACAAATGTCCTCTTCGAAGGTGAAGACGAGTATGGAGAATATGTGAAACTTCTTAAAAAATTATGATGCGGATTTATTTAGGAACCATAAACTAAGATAAAAGTTATAAAGCGATTTCCACAAATTTAATTATAGCGGGTGATATGATTGCCTATAAATGAGAAAAAACTCGATAACGCCATGGAGCTTATAGAAGGCGCGATTAGGATGAAGTGTTTTCCAGGTGCTGTTGCTGCGGTAGGCAGATGTGAAGGTATTTACAGGATGGGCTGCTATGGAAACAGATGCATATATCCTGACGTTCTTCCAATGAACATCGAAACAAGATTTGATATGGCATCTCTGACGAAAATTATGGCAACAGATACTTTATTCATGGTTTTTATGGAGAAAGGGCTGATATCGGTATATGACAGGGTTGCAGATTATTTGAAATGTTTTAATGGCTGTGGGAAGGATGAAGTTACAATGTTTAATCTTTTGACCCATACGGCCGGATTTATTCCTTTTACGGACTTGTACAATAAATGCAGCGATTATGAAGATGCCATAAAGTATATCTGCAGCACCGATCTTCAATATAAGCCTGGAAGCAAAGTTGTGTACAGCGATTTTAGCTTTATTCTTCTAGGTTATATACTCGAAAAAATCGGCGGCGACAGACTGGGCAAATTGTGCAAAAAATATATTTTCGATCCCTTGGGCATGACGCATACTTCGTTTAACCCGGCGGGGGAAAACATAGCTGCAACAGAGATAGACAATAAGACGGGCAAGCCTTTAATAGGAACAGTTCACGATGAAAACGCAAGATTTTTCGGAGGAATATCGGGACATGCAGGTTTATTTTCAAATATAAAGGACGCCGCAAAATTTGCAAATATGTTTATCAATGGAGGCAGGGTAGGAGATGTAAGCTTTCTGTCACCTGTAACCGTAGATGCTATGACCAGAAATTATACGAGGGATCTTGGCGAAAGCAGAGGCTTGGGATGGTGCATTAAAGGGGATAAGATATCTTCCAGCGGAGATATAATAAATCCATCCGCCTTTGGGCACACAGGATTTACCGGCACGTCCATGTGGATCGACAGGATAAATGACATATATATCATACTCCTTACAAACAGAGTTCACCCTACGAGAGAGAATGCCGGCATATTGAGGTTCAGGCGTTTATTCCACAATGCGGTGCTGGCATCTATCGAGTAAGCGGCAAAAGTATAGAAGTCCCAAGCTTCTATACTTTTTATGCGGTGTTGGTGTTTATTGAGTAAGCGGTATCATAAAAGCAAAAGGTAGTGATTGCATCATTACCGGCCAATATTGCAAAATTTATCATGGGCATCATAAAAAAAGGTAGTGGTTACATGAAAATAACCGATATAAGGGTCGGGAAAGTTAGCATTCCTTTAAAGAAGCCATTCAAGACGGCTTTGAGGACGGTTACAAAGGCGGAAGATATTATTGCAGTGGTTGAGACCGATGCGGGAGAGGCAGGATATGGAGAGGCACCGCCGACTGCCGTAATAACTGGAGATACGATAGGCTCCATCAAATGGGTCATTGAGGATAATATCAAGAAAGCCATCGTAGGCATGGATATAGACGATATGGAAGGGATTATGTCCCGGATCGATGGGGCAGCCGTTAAAAACAGCAGCGCAAAAGCCTGTATAGATATGGCAATATATGATTTGTTCTGTAAGGCTCACAAAATACCATTGTATAAACTATTGGGAGGGGCAGGAAACGTTATAGAGACGGATATAACCGTAAGTGTAAATTCTCCTGATGAAATGGCAAAGGATGCTGTTGATTATGTAAAAGCCGGGTTCAATATACTGAAAGTAAAAGTAGGCAATGATTCGAAGCTTGATGTGGAAAGATTGAAGGCCGTCAGGTCGGCAGTGGGAGGCAACATTAAAATAAGGGCTGATGCAAACCAGGGATGGCAGTCAAAAGAAGCGGTCAGGACGATCAGGACTTTTGAAGATCTGGGTCTTGACATCGAGCTTATAGAGCAGCCTGTTAAAGCTTACGACATAGAGGGCTTAAAATTCGTAACTGAAAATGTGGAGACACCTGTACTTGCCGATGAAAGCGTGTTTTCACCATACGATGCGTTCAGGATACTATCCATGAGGGCGGCCGACCTCATTAATATTAAATTGATGAAGGCCGGAGGTATACACAATGCGTTGAAAATTAATGCAATGGCTGAGGCAAACGGCATCGAGTGCATGATAGGATGCATGATCGAAAGCAAACTTGGAGTGACTGCTGCCGCGCACTTAGGGGCGGGGAAAAGAAATATTACAAGAGCAGATCTGGACCCGGTTATACTTCTTGCAAAAGACCCTGTTGTGGGCGGTGCAAGATTTAGCGGGTCAAAGATTATGCTTGGTGATGAACCCGGCCTGGGTATAAAAGAGATAAAAGGCATAGAGTTTGGGGACGGTTAAGCAAAAGTTGACTATTACTTGATAGTGCAGGAGTAAGGCAAGGGGGCAAGGGACGGTTAAGCAAAACAAAAGAACAGGCTGACGTTCAGACATGCAGACAGAAGGCGAGGGGAGAGGGACGGTTAAGCAAAATTATAAAATAAAGCCAATATCCTGCGTATGAACTGCTCCCTTTATGGTTAACAGTTTTATTATTTCAACTTCAATTCGTAATATGAACTTATGTTATTTTGAACACTCATTCGGCAGATTCAAGTTTT
>JASEJN010000092.1 GCA_030016385.1 Clostridiales bacterium
GCCTTTAGATGGAATTTACTTTAGAAAAGTGGAACTTACTTTGAAATTTCACCATGATAAAAAAGGCACCTGCTCAATGCAGGCGCTTTCATGAAACCCTTGGAAATGTAACCGAAAATTTGCTTCCTTTCCCCTCTATACTTTCAACGGAAACCTTTCCGCCTAATTTTGTTGTCAAACGCTGAACGATGGATAATCCCAACCCGCTTCCACTTCCTGAACGGGCTGGGTCACACTTATATAGTCGCTCGAAAACATACGGTAAATCAACTTTTGAAATTCCACGTCCGTTATCAGTGACGGAGACACCGGCCTTTTTGTTATCTGCAAATACAGCTACGAAAATCTGCGTAGCTTTGCTGTGATGAAGCACATTTTGAATCATATTGTTCAGAATACGCTGATACGACTCTTTATCCAGATTAACGATTACAGGGTCATCCGGCGTATCTATGTTATAAGTAAGCCCTTTATTCTCGAAAACAGGAAGTCAATCCTGAAGAATATTTCGTGTCAATTCCGCCAGATCAAGCTGCTCAATCTGAAAGCTTTCTTCGCCTGAATTCAGCTTACACCATACAAATAGAGTATCAACATAGTCTTTCATGTCATGCGCTTTTTGTCTGGCGATTGTTATATCGGCAGTTCGTTGGTCATCATTTTTCTGTACGGCGACATCCAAATAACCGATGATAGAAGTTAGAGGAGTTCGTATATCATGTGAGAGGCTTGTCATCAGCCTGTGATTCGCTTCCGCAGCCTGATTTAAGTCGAGTATTTTGTCCCTATAACCTTTAACGATAGCGTTTATTTTGTAACATATGGAGGCGGTTATATCTTCTGGATGGGCGAGAATACGCCGGTTATTGTTGCCATGCGAAATATCGTCCAGCACGTCGAAAACTCCCGCCAGTTGTATTTTTATTTTATAAATACGCTGGGCCAGAGCAAAAATTGTGAGTAATGCGGCTATTATTACGGCCAACAGAATTAGAACGATCACATTGTTACCCATACCTATGCCTCCCCGTTAAAGCGATAGCCCATTCCCTTTACTGTTTGCAAAAAAAATGGATTTGCCGGGTCTTGTTCAATCTTTTTGCGGATACGGCTGATATAACCCATCAGATTCGCGTCATCATAGGCATAAGATTCTTCCCAAACAGTCTCATATATTTGTTTTTTTGTACGCACCCTTCCATGATTTTGCGCAAGGTATAACAGAACCGCAAATTCTTTAGCTGGGAGTTCCACTGCTTTTCCATGAGCTACGACCTGACAAGTTTGTGGATCAATAGTCAAGTCTTGGAAATGAGGCGTCTGATCATCCTCTGTGTCGTGATTGAAAGCTGTATATCTTCTGACAAGAGATTGCACTCGTGCGACAAATTCATCCATATTGAAAGGCTTTGTGAGATAGTCATCTGCACCGCCGCGCAATCCGCGTACTTTGTCTTTGCTTTCATCTTCGGCTGTCAGCATTAGAACAGGAACAAGGCTTATTGTGCGAAGCCGTTCCAAAACGGTAAAACCATTGATACCCGGCAACATCACATCCAAAACAACGAGATGATAATTTTTCTTGCCTATATATTCTAAAGCGCACTCACCGGTACTGCATAAATCAGCGTCGATTCCTTCCCGCTCCAGCAATCGTTTGAGTAACATAGCAAGTTGAACATCATCATCCACAATCAGCACTTTGTTATTCATATCGTTACCCTCACTTTTTAATCTATTATATGCGTATATCCGTATAAAAGCAAGAATATCGGCCGACACCCTACAAACATAAGAGTATGCTCTGTCAGCTAAAACCGCGTACAAAAGTATTGTCAAAAATTCGGTTAACAGACAAGTATGCAATCCATGTCTCCGCTCTGCCTGTTAACCAAATTTCCGGTCTAATCTACTTGTTTGAAATCATCATACTGAAATTTTACATTACCAATCTGCGGACTATCTTTTTGTTTACTAATTGTTTCCTCATGAGCCCTGCCCATTTGCGGAAGGGTTTTCTTAATCTACTGATTTTAAAGATTCCAGCATATCAATATTTTTAATTCTCGGTTTCATACACTGATCGACAATCCATGTAAAAAACATTGTCAGAATTGCCGCGCCGAGATAACCTTGCCATGTAAGATCACGATCAAGCAAGAGCATATCCGGTTCTACAGTTGTGACAACCGCGCGATAAAGGAAAATACCAAACAACAGTCCCGCGAGGCAGCCGACAATCGACAAAATCCATGTTTCACGGAAAATGTAGCTGTATGTTTCCTTATCATAAAAGCCAAGTACCTTTAGCGTGGCAATTTCTCTCTGACGTTCACCGATATTGATATTCGTCAGATTGTAGAGAACAACAAACGCAAGCAACCCTGCCGAAATGATGAGAATCCATATTATATTGTCTACACTCTTAATCGATGTCCTGATGTTACCCATAAGATCGTCGGTAAAGGTAATGACTTCAACACCGGAAACATCTGACAGGTATGTCTTTACTTCATCCTTAGTATGGCCATCAGCCATAATAGCAAAAAACTGATTGTATTCGGGCGCTTCACCGAATGAGTCTTTATAGGCACTCTTGCCAAGATAAACATAATTGAACGTATAGTTTTTTGTAATCCCTGTCACTTTGACAGGATGCCTCTCATTCTCGTCCAGATACTTCACCCAAATTGTATCTCCGATACCGACGTTCAAATTCATCGCAAGCTTTTCAGTAATCACTGCGCTGCTGTCTGTAAATTTAATATTCTCCTTTGTCTTGGGATCATAAAGAGTCACGTAATCAGTGAACCCTTCCGCTTTCTTCGGGGATATGACATAAATGTTATAGGTGTTCTTATCATCATTCTTCAGGCTCGCCTCTGCAGAACCATGGAGTACCTCTGCCGATTTATCAAAATAGGTTTTGTCCGATAATCTGGAGGCAAGACCGGCTGCTGAACTTTCCCCGTTGAAATCTATTGTAACATTGTAGTGAAAGATATCACCAAATTGGTCGTCCATAATAGCCTTCACTGCGTTTCTCGCGCCAAAAGCCGTGACTACCAGCGCAGTACAGCCGATAATTCCAACAAGGGACATCAGCAACCGCTTTTTATTTAATCCAAGATTCCTGACAGTAACCTTTTGTATAAATGTAAGCCTGCTCCAAACTGGTTTTACATACTCTAAAAATACACGTTTTCCGCTTTTAGGAGCCTTTGGACGCATAAGGTCTGCAGGTGATTCCCTAAGGGAATTTTTTGCTGCAATACCGGTGGAAAGAGTCGTTATAAAGACAGTTGCGAAAACAGACATAAATCCGATACCAAGGTAGAAGGCCGGCGTCATTTTAGGCAATGCAAAAGCGATGCCGTAAGCTCCCCATGCGATGGTCGGAATCAACCAAAATCCTACAATTATTCCGAGTATGCTGCCTATCAGGCTGGCAGAAGCGGCATATTTCAAATATCTGCCCGCAACTTTTCCGTTCGGGTAACCGAGCGCTTTAAAAGTGCCGATAAGCGTTCTTTCCTCGTCCACCATACGTGTCATAGTAGTCAAACACACAAGTGCGGCCACAAGAAAGAATACGATCGGAAACACAGTGGCAAGATCATGCATACGTTCCGTACTATCCTTATAGTTCACGAAAGCCTCATTCTTATTTCTGTCAAGCACATACCATTTCGGTTGACCCAAATCAGAGAGTTTGCTCTCAGAATCCCCGATCTTTTGCTTTGCATCTGCCAGTTCCTTATGGGTCTCCGCCTTTTTATCGTTGTATTCCTGTCGCTTTTTCGCAAGTTCTTTTTCACCATCTGCGATCTTGGCAGCGGCATTATCAAGCTCTGCTTTGACAGCGGCTATTCTCGTTTCCGCTTCTGACTTTTGGACGTTATATTCCTTGAGGCCCTTTTGATAAGCCCCTTTTGCCGAAGTCAATTTGTTTTTTGCATCAGAAAGCTGTTTCCCTGCACTTTCAAGTTCCGCGTTCTTTGCTGAATATTCCGCTTCACTGCTGTCAAGCATTTGTTTGGCAGCCGCAAGCTGTGCTTCACCATTTGTTATTTTTGAGGCAGCCGCATTGTATTCCGCCCATTTGCCAGCAAGAATACCTTTCATCGATACAAGTTCAGCAAGCTTGCTATACTGAGCCTGAGCTGTGTCGAGCTGCGCTTTTACCGCGCCTATCTGCGCAATCTGTCCGGCGGCCTGTTCCTCGGTAAGACCGGCGGATTGCAATGCCGCCTTATATCGCTCATCCAGCTCATTGTATTCCGGTGTTCCCTTGGCAGCATCTCTTGCCGCTTTCAGTGCCGCAAGCTTAGAGAGCGCATCATATTTGGATTTCAAATTATCAAGCTGTGCTTTCATTGAGGGGAGCGCAGATTCTATTTGCTCCATTGTCATACCTGTGTCTCTTTCGGCAGTTGTTGCAGCCGCGTCATATTGTGCCTGGGCTGCATCAAGTGTTTTCTTGTTCTCTGCAAGAGCAGCTTTTCCCTTCGCAAGTTCAGCAATTTTCTTATTGTAGTCAGTCCAGCCGTTATCAATCTTCCCTCTGGCAGCCCTCAATTCAGACTCCGCCGAGGCAAATTCATGTTGCTTGTCTGCAAGCTTTTTTTCTCCATCAGCAATATTTGCCGCTGCACCATCAAGCTGCGCTTTGGCATCGGCTAATCTTCGATCAGCATCGGCTTTCTGCCTATTGTATTCGGCCAGCCCATCGGCATATTTCTTCTTTGCATCTTCAATTTCTTTTGCACCCTTATCAAGCTGTGATTTTGCATCTGCCAATTTTTTGTCCGCATCTTTTTGGGCGTTATCATATTTTCCCTTTGCTTCGGTTAAATCCGATTTAAACCGATCATGCTGAAGAGTCTGGCGTCTTTCGGCAAGTGTTTTAAGCCGCCCTACCACTGCGTCTGTACAATTGAAGTATCTGTCCTCAAAAGCGTTCAGCTCCTTTGCCCCTTTTACGGTCACATACATGTCAGTATAATCATCTACAATAAAATTTTTATGTGATACGTATAGGACGTAATCGATCGTTCCGCTGCCGACAGAGGTATTACCTTGCATAAAGGACAAGTAATATGGCGATTCCGCGATGCCTACAATGGTATATTTCAGCCGGCCCAGCGTATTGGAAACGGCATCATTTGAACTTTTGTCCAGTGAAACCGTGCTACCGAGTACGATATTTTTCAATCCTATCGACGGACGTATGATTATTGCCTCTCCATCCTTTTCCGGCCAGCGTCCGTCTATCATCTTCAGTTGGTTGATATAATCCGGAGCAGAGGTATAGTCTGTTTCGGATAATCCATTTATCCGGAATGCATAATCTTTATCTCCGACCGACCCCGTTGCATCCACCGTATAGCTAGCCATGACTCCTGAAACGCCGTCGGTATTGCGTATCGCTTTTACATCTTCATCGCTAAAACCATACGTAGAAAGCATGCGTATATCCATGACGTTTTCTTTGTCATAGTATTCGTCCCCGGCGCGTTTCATATTTGGTGAAATCGCCGCCAACCCTGCAAATGCGCCTGCACCCAGAAAAGAAATGAGGATAATGGATACAAAACGAGTTAATGTACTTTTGACAATGCGTCTTGAGCTTTTTCGAAACGCTATGCTTTTCATTACCACTCAACCCTTTCCGCAGGCATTGGGTCTGGATTTTCCCGTATTTCCGTGACCGTGCCGTTGCTGATGCGGATTACCCGGTTGCCAATCGCTTCAAAAGCCGAATTATGCGTGATGATGACAACGGTTTTCCCATTGTTGCGGCAGGTGTCCTGCAATAATTTTAAAATATTTTTACCTGTATTATAATCGAGTGCTCCCGTCGGCTCATCGCAAAGAAGCAACTTCGGATTTTTAGCAAGTGCACGTGCAATGGCAACTCGCTGCTGTTCGCCGCCTGAAAGCTGGGATGGGAAATTATGCATTCTCTCTTTAAGTCCGACATCGATAAGGCAGTTTTTTGCATCAAGAGGATCTTTGCATATTTGTGAAGCAAGCTCGACATTCTCCAAAGCCGTCAAATTCTGTACCAAATTATAAAACTGAAATACAAATCCTATATCTTCACGGCGGTACTGTATCAGTTGATTACGGTTATATTTACTGATCTCTGAACCATCCAGGCATATATCGCCCGATGTACAGGTATCCATGCCTCCGAGCATATTCAGAACCGTTGTTTTGCCTGCGCCGGAAGGACCGACGATGATAGCAAGTTCTCCTTTGTTTATCGTAAAATCAACGCCTTTCACCGCTTCAACCTTTACTTCACCGCTTTGGTATACCTTGCGGACATTTTTGAACTCTACAAATGACATAATTATTGTCTCCTTCTACTTATTAGTAACTTTCTATAGCTTCGAGGGAATCAAAAATAGCTCATAAACTATTAATTTGATTCAACTTCAATTCGTAATTTGAAATCAGGCATAAATAGGATTATGTTATTTTGAGCGACGAATAGCATTATGAAAGTTTTGATAAGTTCTTGGCTTTGCTGCCGCAAAAGAATCCTTAGAGCTTTTGATTGTCTGAGTGAAACGAGTTTCAAAAGCTCTTGGATTTTTAAGGCTGCTGGCCTTAGAACTTACAAAACTTGAATCTGTCGAATGAGTGTTCAAAATAACATAGAGCCCATATTACGAATCGAGATTGATTCAAGACTATAGTTGATTAATTGACACAAGTCTATTATAATAAATAGTATAGTAAACAACAATAATCAAATTGATTTAACCGTGTCAATTAATCAACATAAATCAAAACAAATGTCAATTAAGGAGAAAAATTATGGGTAACAAAAATGCAGACCGCCGTATCCGGAAAACAAAAAAGCTGCTCCGCCAGGGTCTAACGGAACTTCTTGAAAAAAAAAGCGCAAAAGATATAACTGTCAGGGAATTATCCGAACGGGTTGACATTAACAGGGGAACATTTTATCTGCATTATAAAGATATATTTGATATGATTGAACAAATCGAAATGGAGATGTTCAGGGATTTTCACGATGTATTAGCCAAGCATCCGTTAAAGTCTCTAAACGGGAAACCACTCCCGATGCTTATCGATGTATTTCGTTTCGTTGCCGAAAACTCTGACATGTGCAAAGCATTAATAGGTAAAAACGGTGATATTGCATTTATCAATAGACTGAAAGATGTAGTGAAGGATCGATGTCTTAACGATTGGATGGAGATATTCGATACGGGAAAATCGCAAAACTTTGGATATTTTTACTCCTTTATCGTATCCGGCTGCATCGGGCTTTTACAGAATTGGCTGGAGAACGGCCTGAAGGAATCCCCTGAATACATGGCCTCCTTGGCTGAGCAGATGATCATGACCGGAATTGAAGTACTTAAATAAAGCTTGTCCTATCGTTAAAGCCAAAGCCTATAAAAAAGGCACCAAGACTTTTCATCCCGATGCCTTTTAATATTTTTCTCTTATAATACTATAAATGAGAAAATTTAATAACATTAATTTAATCTGTTGTGCTAACTGATTATTTAGGGTATTAAGGAATATTATGG
>JASEJN010000093.1 GCA_030016385.1 Clostridiales bacterium
TACCACACGTTATCACCTGATATGCCAATTATTTGAAGAGCCCTATTAGCCATTCTGCATCCTGTGCTATATAATCGATTCTATCTTTATATCTGTCAGAATACTCAAGAACTAAATCTTTATCAGGAGTAAATAGCTTATAAAGCCTTGCAAACTTTTCAAAATCAAAGCTGCCTTCTCTAATTCTGTCATGAGAGTCGGATATTCCATCATTATTATGTAGATGATATGCTATGATTTTCCCTTTCAAAACAGTTATGATTTTCTCTATATTCCAGCTGTTTGCATTTGCATGGCCGACATCTATCAATACTGGATTGGGTATGGATAATGCCATTTCAATAAATTCGTCTTCTGTCCAAAGATTGTTACCATATGAATTAATTCCTGCATTTTCTACACACAGAATCACCGAATTCGCGTTGGCATAATCTGTCAACTCTTTTAACTGTATATTGCTATTTTTTATGATCTGTTCCCTCTCTTCTGTCGGAACCTTCCTGTTATTATGATGATGCACTACAAATTTACCGTTTAGCCTGTTGCACCAATCAATCGTCTTTTTATTCTGGAAAATTGACTTGCTATATTCTTCAGTGTTTTTAGGAGCGGAAGGCTCAACACCATAATAAGCTCCGTGAAATGTTACTTTCATATTTTTCAAATATTCCTCATTCTTTTCCAATAACTCCTCAAAGCCCTCCTGGTCCCATAAAGGAAATATTTCGATGCCCTTATCATTATATTTAACATCTTTAATTGCTTTAATTAAATCATATATTTTCGACCAATCTTCAACTTTGCTGAAAATATTTGTACTTATAAGTATACTCATAATCGCCCTACCACTCCATCTATTGAATCGGGATATCCTAATGAATTCAATGTTTTGCCGTCAAAAACATGGATTTTTTCCGGATTGAAAATGGCATTTATTTGTGAACCGTATTTATATTTCATGTTATCTGCCAGAGCTATTATCTCTGTTTTGCCGACATCTATATAAATTCCTTTTTTGCTCCCGTAATTTTCAATGTATTTTATCGTACCCTTAACAGAAAATCTGTCTTTTGCCGATGCCAATATGATATCTTCCGGTCTTATCCCTATATATACTATATCTGAGCTGCTTTTTTCAGATACAAACCTGCACCAATCTTCACACAAATTGTAATTTATCTTATCAAACCATATATTCCCGCTTTCATATCTTCCTTTGATTATATTCATAGGAGGTGAACCTATAAAACCAGCTGTGAATACATTCTTGGGCCTTCTATATACTTCTTCCGGAGTTGCCAGCATCTGCAATTCACCCTTATTAAACAACGCTATTCTATTGCCTATGGTCATAGCTTCTGTTTGATCATGGGTTACATATACATATGTTTGCTGAAAAATATCATGAAGTTCAACCAGGCCTTTTCTTGCGCTTGCCCTTAGCTGAACGTCAAGGTTAGATAAAGGCTCGTCTAAAAGAAAATAATCCGCCCTCTTTACTATAGCTCTGGCAAGGGCAACTCTCTGCCTTTGGCCTCCCGATAACTCCCTTGGCTTTCTTTTTTCCAACCCATCAAGTTTTAATAATTCTATAGCTTTTTTATACCTTTTATCTATTTCAGCACGGCCAATTTTATGAACTTTCATTCCGTATTTTATATTCTCCTCGACACTCATGTGAGGATACAGGACATAATTTTGAAATACCATGGAAACATTCCTTTGCCCGCTGGGTACTTCATTGACCCTTTTTTCCCCCCATTACCAGATCACCTTTTATGATACTCTCAAGACCTGCAACCATTCTTAAAAGCGTAGACTTGCCGCAACCCGAAGGCCCCAATATCACCAATCTTTCTCCATCCTCTATTTTCATATCTAAATCTCTAATTACATTAGTGTCACCATAGGATTTAGATACATTTTTAAATATAATATCTTTCATTTGAACCCTCCCATTACTTTATGCCGGAAAAAGAAAATGTATCTATTATATATTTTTGAAATATTATATATAAGCTTAAAGGAATTATCATAGTAAGTACGGAAACCGCCATCGCTATTGTAAATTCCGTTCCTCCTTCAGAACTGATGAACATCTGAAGCGCCAAAGATAACGTGTAATTTTCCTTGGTTTTTAAAATTAAAACCGGCCATACATATTCGTTCCAGGAATTGATAAAGAAAATTATTCCGGTAGATGTAATAGCCGGTCTTGTCAATGGCATGATAATATCTTTTATTGTTCTCGTATTGCCGATGTCTTCTAAACGGGCATATTCAATTAAGGACTTAAGGAACTATAAAATTTATAACTAAAAGAATTACAATGTATAAAAAGGTATTATTTAATACTTTAAAGGTTATCGGATCCTTAAACAAATTAATATAATTATTCAATCCAACAAATCTCTTATTAGGACTTATTAAGTTCCAATTAAAAAAGCTCAAATATATTGTCCTGATAAGGGGATAGAACATAAAGATGCACAGCATCAAAAAAGATGGCAATATAAACGCTGCTGATATAATTGTATTTTTAGTTCTGGAATTCATATTCTTCACTCTTTTTTATTTTAAAAGTCCATTGATTTCATTTTGGGTCTTTTTCATAGCCTCTTCAGCACTTACGCTTCCGTTTAAAACCTGTTCCCTCATATCAAGAAGTTTCTGTTCCACAACGAGACCTGCATCACCCGGAAAACTTGCCCATGATCTTACACTGTCCATTTGTTCAATAGCCGGTGTCATCAATTTATTCTTTTCGAGAAAACCCTTAAGTCCGTTTTCCGCCTCAGCTACACCCTTTTTAGGAGGAACATACCCTGTGCCTATAGTCCATGCTGCCATAGATTCTGTGCTATATAAAAATTTCATGAACTCCCGGGCAGCTTTTTGTTGTTCTTTATCTTTTGCCGTTATGGCTAAAAAGCAGCCTCCAGCGGGTACGGCCCTGTCTTTACCTTCCCATACCGGCGATTTTACAGCTTCCAAATCAAATTTTGCCTGCTCTTGAAGACTTGCTCTCCTTGCTATCGTTGTGTATGCCATTCCTATATCTCCCGATGCAAAGGACTGCATTCCTTCATCCCATGATGTGTGAAGAGCGCTTTTATCTTTTAACACCATATCAGCATAAGCCTGAAATGCCTTAATTCCTTCCGGTGATGCAAAACTTGCCTGAACTTTGCCGCCATTCTTTGACAGCATTGAAGCGCCGTTACTCTCTATTATCGCTTGTTGTCCCCAGAAATCCGCAGGTTCCTGAACATAAAGCCCGTATTTTCCGGTTTTCTCTTTAATGGTTTTCGCATATTCAATAACCTGTTCCCATGTTTCAGGCGCTTTGTCTCCTAATCCCGTTTTTTCAAAAATATCCTTGTTGTAATATAATACAGGTGTACTTAAAGAGTATGCTATTCCGGCATTCTCTCCCTTGCTGTTCTTGGACAAATCCAATATATTCTCTAAAAAATTATCCTTTAAATAATTTTTATCTTCCGTTAAATATTTATCGATAACTGACTGAGGAGTTGCATATTGAAAACTGTTTGAAAAATAATCTAAGAAAGCCCAGCCTAAAAACCTTTTGCTTTCTTTCATTCATTTCACCCCTATACAATTATTTTTCTACAAAACTGGAATAAAATTTTTTCACGGGTGCATATTATATACATCCTTTTTTCACTGCATAAATTAACTCCGGAATATCGAGACTTTTAAAAAACTATCGCTATAAAATTTTGATTTACAAGTAAATTATAGTTTTTATATTTTAAGAAACCGTAAAGCCACGGTTAAAGATATATAAAACACAACAGATCCCGATTTGAAATGCAAAACAAGAAAACCGCATTAAAAAAGGAGGAAAATCGGACAGATAACTATAATTTTTTAATTTTTTTGTCTAACATTTGGGGTGCACTTCAGCGGGCAGGGTGATTATTTTTTTTCTTATTGTTCATATTGTTTAGATTAACAATTAAGGAAATTAGTGATATGGTAAACACGCCGAATGCAATCATTATCTCGATTGCAAAGAGCCTTAAAAATAAAAACGCAAGGATGATTCCCTGCGTTTTTATGTGCTTTATTCTTATTAATACATTTTAATACATTCCGTTCATTCCGGCCGGCGCCTGCGGAGCTGGAGGATTCTCCTCCGGTATGTCTGCAACAACAGCTTCAGTTGTAAGCAATGTGGCTGCAATCGACGCAGCGTTTTCCAATGCCGTCCTCGTAACCTTCGTCGGATCTACGATGCCTGCCCCTACCATATCGACATATTTGTTGTTCAATGCATCAAACCCGAATCCCGGCTTGCTGTTTCTGACTTTTTCAATTATAACAGAACCCTCGAGTCCTGCATTCTCAGCTATCTGACGCAGTGGCTCTTCCAAGGCCTTCTTTACTATTTCAACTCCTGTCTTGACATCGCCCTCAGCCTTTATGTTTGCGATTGCTGGAATTATATTTATATAGGATACGCCGCCTCCGGGCACTATGCCTTCCTGTGTGGCAGCCTTCGTGGCCGATAAGGCATCCTCAATCCTCATCTTCTTTTCTTTAAGTTCCGTTTCAGTTGCCGCTCCAACCTTTATAACAGCGACTCCGCCTGCAAGTTTTGCAAGCCTTTCCTGAAGCTTCTCTTTATCAAAATCAGAAGTTGTCTCCTCTATCTGCTTCCTTATCTGTGCGACTCTGTCCTTTATATCATTTTTATCGCCTGCGCCATTTGTTATTATGGTGTCCTCTTTGTTTATTCTTATCTTTTCAGCCCTGCCGAGCATATCAATAGTCGTATCCTTAAGTTCGTATCCTATTTTATCGGATATGACCGTTCCGCCTGTTAATATCGCTATATCCTGAAGCATTTCTCCCCTTCTGTCGCCAAATCCCGGGGCTTTAACGGCAACGCATGTAAACGTACCTCTCAATCTGTTTACGATTAGAGTTGCAAGAGCTTCACCATCGACATCATCGGCAATCAGCAAAAGCTTGCCTCCCTGCTGAGCGATCTGTTCCAGTAGGGGAAGAATATCCTGTATATTTGATATCTTTTTATCAGTTATAAGCACATAAGGATCTTCCAGTACGGCTTCCATCTTTTCAGTATCGGTCGCCATATAAGGAGATATATATCCTCTGTCAAACTGCATGCCTTCAACAACTTTATATTCAGTCGTCGTCGTTTTTGATTCTTCAACAGTTATAACGCCGTCATTGCCTACTTCTTCCATTGTATCTGCTATAAGCTTTCCTGTTTCTTCATTTGATGCGGAAATAGATGCGACTCTCGCGATATCGTCCTTTCCGTTAATGGGCTTGCTTATTTTTTTAATTTCCTCTATGGCGACATCAGCAGCCTTCTTTATCCCTGTCCTCAAAAGCATCGGGTTTGCACCCGCCGCAACATTTTTCAGGCCTTCCCTTATAATCGCCTGGGCTAAAACCGTAGCCGTTGTTGTCCCATCTCCTGCAACATCGTTCGTCTTGGTTGCAACTTCTTTTACAAGCTGTGCACCCATATTCTCAAATGGATCTTCAACCTCTATTTCCTTGGCAATGGTAACGCCATCATTGACTATAAGCGGCGCACCATATTTTTTATCGAGAACAACATTTCTTCCCTTCGGTCCGAGTGTAATCTTTACAGTATTTGCGAGATTGTCAACGCCCCTTTGCAGGGCACGCCTCGCCTCTTCACCGTATTTTAATTGTTTTGCCATTTAAATAATCCCTCCAAAAGCCTTATTCTATTACTGCCAGCAAATCGTCCTGTTTCAATATAGTATACTCTTGATCTTCAATTTTTACATCGGTTCCTGCATATTTTGAAAATATAACCTTGTCTCCTACCTTAACATACATTGTGACTTCTTTCCCATCTACAACACCGCCAGGACCTACTGCAACAACCTCAGCCATCTGTGGTTTCTCCTTAGCAGTGCCTGGAAGAACAATACCGCTTTTTGTCTTCTCTTCTGCTTCTATCTTTTTTATAACTACTCTGTCGCCCAATGGTTTTATGTTCATGATTTAACCTCCTATGTATTATTATACTTTATTTCATCAATTATTAGCACTCGATTATAGCGAGTGCTAACCACAAATAATATGATAAATAAACAGGCAGATATTATCAAGCACTGCAAAACAAATACAGCAAGCATATTATGGCTTTATATCGTGATATGCAATATTATGCATCTACTGCGCCTTATTGCTTCACATTTCTTATTTATGCTTAATATTGCATGTAAATTGCTATGTTCTCGATAATATTTCGACTTTTTTTACACCGTCGAGTGATTTTAAATTATTCACTAAATCCGCGAGATTTTTTTTCATTTTAATGGTTTCTATGGAAATTGCCACTATGGCAATACCATTTACAGGTATATTCTGATTTATAGTTAGTATGTTTGCACCGCTGTCCGCCGTACAGTCAAGTATGCGCGAAAGTATCCCGGGTTCGTTTTTCAGGCTTAATGAGAATGTTACAATCCTTGTCCTTGTATTTTCATAAAATTCATAAACGCTGTTCTTGTATTTATAATATGTGCTTCTGCTTATATTAAGCTTATTGCATGCATCATTTATAGAAATATGCATATCCGTTTCAAGCAATTTCTTCACATCGACGACTTTTTTAAAGACTTCAGGCAGAACGGATCCTTCGACTATATAATATTTTAGCTCCATTTTAATTGCCCCTTTTATGAATTAGAATATGAAATGTAATCCTGCAGATAAATGTTAAAGAAAAATCTATCTACGAATATATTATCAAATTTGCATCTTCATTTCAAAAAAATAGCAATAATTTTTTTTGAAAAATGGGGAATAATAGACTTGAAGCCGAAGTTTATCAAAAACACGGGGGAACCAATAAAGGGGTGAATCGCAAAATGCGTAGGTTATGCCTTTACCGAATCCGTCAGCTAACCTCGTAGGCAAAAGGAGGTTCATATAATGGATAAAAATGTATTGAGTTTTTTTATTCCGGCGATTACCGGGTTGCTGTTTGCAGGTACTGTAAGCGCAAAAAACCTGGACAGCAGTTATTTAAGGATATTCACACCGTATCATGACGTGAAAGGTGTATTTTCAAATAGCGCTGAAAGGCAGTTTACCGATGATGAAATCGATTTGATTGCAAAAATAGTGCAGGCTGAAAGCAATGGCGAGCCTTTTGAAGGAAAAGTTGCAGTCGCAAGCGTCGTACTAAACAGGTTAAACAGCCCGAACTTTCCAAAATCCATTTATGATATTGTTTACCAGAAAAATGCATTTTCTTGCATTAAAGGCGGAAAAATCAACGCTAAACCTGATGTTGAGGCATACAAAGCTGTTAACCGGGCTTTAAGCGGCGATGATCCTACAGAAAACGCGCTTTTCTTCTATAACCCGAAAACCGCTTCGAATAAATGGATGAAGAGCACATCAAAATATAGAGCCGTTATAATCGGAAACCATGTTTTCTTCAGATAAATAAAACAAAAGCCGTGAATTCACGGCTTTTGTTTTATTTATCTGA
>JASEJN010000094.1 GCA_030016385.1 Clostridiales bacterium
TATTTTCATAAAATATTTAGCCTCTTCAGGGTGAAATAATCAAAAACTATTGACACATTAAAAGTTTCGGTATATTATTTCAAAAAATAAGTACTAAACATAAAATATTAATTATAGCAATGACATGCCAACCGCTAAAGCCCTTCTTCAATACTCTTTTTAATTGATGTGGCATGTACCATGCCTTACAAACGTTTTGAGCTGCTTATTTTTCGCTAATTTTATGAAATAATAAGCTATAATAATAAATCCTATAAACTCGGGGATATAATATCCGGGATCCGTAACGAATCTCAAAAGGGATTCTTGCATCCAATTGCCCTCCGGCCTTACAGGAAACTTCCATCCAAAGTAAGGCCAGAAAAGTATAGCCGGATATTCCCACATGGAATCCAGAAGCAAATGTATGAAGCTGCATATTCCGAGAAGCAGCATATTATTTTTTTTATACTTGCGCAGAAAGTATATTCCTGCTAATGTCAGCAATCCTGCAAATAACAGTGTATGAGAGAATATACGGCTGTTATGGAAAGTATTTCGAAATAAAAATGCCCCTATAGGTTTGTCTATTATGTCAGGTAATAATGAGCCGGTCAGAACCACCCTGTAATCGATCAAACCTTCATCCTTATGTGCTGCTTTTTCGTATACTTTGATAATACCTGTTGTCAGTCCCAAATGCCCAAAGAAAATCATCCTTTAAACCCGCCTTAAAAAACAATTATTGATAATACATTATTCAAGATATGGAACAATATCCTTATAAACAGCACGTAAAATATCGTTTGCATTATGTTCTTCATGGGAAGTAACTGTGATCACGGCATCTTTATCAGGAAAAACGATGCAAAATTGGCCATACATCCCGTCAGCGCGATAAGCATCTTCATAAGAGCATTTCCAGAGTTGATAACCATAACCTGCAGCGCTCTCGCTATCGTTGAAACCGCAATTAGCGTTAGCTATAAGGTCTGTTGTCGCCTTCTTGATGTATTCATGGCTTACTATCCGCCTTCCATTATAAGTGCCTCCATTTAATAAAACACGGCCAAGCAGCGCAAATTCTTCAATAGTAAGATAAAGCTGTGTCGCTCCTAATGTGTGCCTTCCAGGGCATGTATGCCATTGGGGATTAAAAATCCCGATAGGTGTAAAGAGACGTGGAACAAGATAATCCCGAAGAGTAACTTCCGTTACTTTTTCAACTATGCGGGAAAGCATATATGTACAGGCATTTGAATAAAAAAACACCTCTCCCGCTTTGCACTTCATGGGATCCTCAAAAAACAGCTCAGCCCAATCATGCGTTTTCATTTTTTCTTCATCACATGAAAAATAAAACACATTTTTACCGGATGCCATGTGCAGCAAATCCCTGATGGTAATATCCTCCGAATGCTCCGATGCAATGCCCTTGTATTCAGGGAAAAATCCCAATACCGTGTCCGAAAGCTTCAACCGCCCTTCATCCTGGCAGATTCCGACGCCTAATGAAGTAAAAGTTTTGGATGCGGAATATAAACATACTTTGTCATCAGATCGCCAGTGGTACGATATTTCCTCACCCTTTCTGTACACATTGATTCCATATACTCCAAGTCCCTTTTCAAGCACAGTCAAACGAAATTGATTCAGCATAGATTCCTTCATGATTTAACCCTCCCGTTTATGTAATGCATTTTATTATATTATAATGCAGCCGGGGACGGTTAACAACTTTTTCGCAAGCACAAGTGCCAAGGGGGAGGGACGGTTAACAATTCTACAGAGTGTTGTCGGACTAAGGGTAGGGACAGTTAACAATTTCACAGAATGGGTAAAGTAGGGGTAGGGGTAGTAGGGGACGGTTAATAATTGATTATCATTTTAAGACAAATAGGACATGCACTCTTAGGCATGTCCTATTTGTCTTAAATAAGTGAGGATTTATTAACCGTCCCCTAAGTTTCAA
This sequence comes from Clostridiales bacterium, assembly GCA_030016385.1. Classification (NCBI taxonomy): domain Bacteria; kingdom Bacillati; phylum Bacillota; class Clostridia; order Eubacteriales; species Clostridiales bacterium. Next base: position 1,952 of record JASEJN010000094.1, read on the forward strand.
ACAATTGTTAACCGTCCCTAATCTTTGGTCTTTACCTTATGGCCGCCAAATTCATTTCTTAATGCGGCAATAACCTTTGCCGAAAAACTTTCTTCCTGCTCCGATCTATACCTCATAATGACCGAATCCGTTATAACCGGCGCCGGCACTTTGAGTTCAAGGGCTGTCTGTGCCGTCCAGAGTCCCTCTCCTGACGAGTATGCGACTCCTTCGATTTTATCAAGCTTTTCATCCTTGCTGAAGGCATCTGCCATTAATTCCATCAGCCAGCCTCTGATTACCGAACCATTGTCCCATAATCTCGCAATCTTTTCATTATCAATATCAAATTCGCTTTTGTCCAGTATCTCAAATCCCTCACCAATTGCCTGCATCATCCCATATTCTATCCCGTTGTGCACCATCTTTGTAAAATGGCCGCTTCCACTCTTTCCTGCATAGAGATATCCGCCTTCCACAGAGATATCTTTAAACAGTTTTTCAACTCTCTCAAAGACATCTCTATCGCCGCCAACCATTGTGCAAACGCCCTGCCGTGCTCCTTCTATTCCGCCGCTTACCCCTGCGTCAAGAAAATCAATGTTTAAGGCCTTAAGCTTTTTATATCTTCGCATCGAATCCTTGTAGAAAGAATTGCCACCGTCGATTATGGTATCTCCACTTTTAAAAATAGAAATTAAGCCATCTATTGTATCGTCAACAGCTTTGCCTGCCGGCACCATAAGCCAGACGACCCTGTTTTCGTTTCCAAGCCTTTTGACCAGATTCTGGATGCTGTTTGCAATTTCAATTTTTTCTTTCTTTGCCTCAAGCATTCTATCCTCACAAATATCGTAAGCGATAATCTCATGTCCCTTTCCGGCTGCATTTATTGCCAGATTCAATCCCATCTTGCCAAGTCCTATAATCCCTAATTTCAATGTTTACACCTCCGCAAGTAATAATTATTTAAACTGCACCAAATATTTCTATTCCCTTTGAAAACCGGTCAACATTTCAAAAACAGGAGTTATCCTGTTAACCGCTTCTTTATAAACCTTGAAATATTCGCTGTAAATCGCTCTCGCATCCTCCCTGGGCTCAATAACTGAATTTTCTTTTATAATAAATGATAAATCCTCAAGTTTTTTGACCATACCTGTTGCATACATTCCAAGCATCAAGGCTCCAATGCAGGGGCTCTCATAGTTTTCCGGAAGGACTAGCTTTCTCCCCAAAACATCGCTTAATATCTGTATCCACTCCGCTGATCTTGTAAAACCACCGTTTACATATATCCTGTCAATACTTCCAACAAGCTCCGAAACGGCTTTATATATATCATTCATTTCATAACATATTCCCTCTATTATTGCCCTTGCGAAATGCTTCTTTTTATGAATATCAGAAATACCGAGGAAGCAGCCCCTTAAGTTTGGATTCCAGTAAGGCGCTCTCTCACCCGTCAAAAATGGCAGGAATATGAGTCCTTCACTGCCGGGTCTGACATTTTCTATATATTTATTTATGATTCCATAGCTGTCGATCCCGATATCCTCCGCAATTTTGGCCTCCATCCCGGCAAAGTTATCCCTAAACCATCTATAAACTATGCCTCCATTGTTCATAGGTCCCCCTACTATATACTTTTCTTCTGTTAAAACATAGCAAAATATTCTTCCCCTGCTGTCTGTAACAGGCTTATCAAAGGCTACCCTTACGGCACCGCTTGTCCCAATCGTTACCGCAGCTGAACCTGTTTCTATCGCTTTTGATCCAAGGTTTGCAAGACAGCCATCACTTGCACCTATAACAAATGCGGTATCCCGTGTAAGACCTGTTGCATTTGAATATTCATAATTCAAATTTTTAACAATATATGTCGTTGGAACTGGCTCAGAGAGCATATCCTCTGAAATCCCGGCTATTTCAAGTGCCTCTTTATCCCAGTTCAAATCGAATATATTGAACATGCCGCTTGATGATGCAATGGAATAGTCGACTATATATTTGCCAAATAATTTATAAAATACATATCCTTTTATCGATATGAACTTGTATGTTTTCTTAAAAACCTCAGGTTCATTGTCCTTAAGCCACATTATTTTATATAGAGGCGACATAGGATGGCAAGGCGTACCTGTCGTTTTATATATTTGTTGTCCCAAACCATTCTTTTTAAATTTCTCGACATACCCTGCACTCCTGCTGTCAGCCCATATGATACAATTTGTAAGAGGTTTCCCGTCTTTATCTACAGCAATCAAACTATGCATGGCCGAGCTAAATGACACAAATGCTATATCTTCTATCTTAACGCCTGACTTTATTATGCTGTCCTTCAAAGTATATATAACAGCATCAAAAATATCATCTGGTTTCTGTTCTTTAAAAAAGGGAGTTGGAGAATAGAGTCTGTATTCCATCGACGATTTGGATAATATGTTCCCATCTCTATCAAATACAATCGACTTTGTACTTGTTGTTCCAATATCTATCCCTATGTAATATGCATCCACAGCTTCATCCGCCTCGAAATCTGTAATAATTTAAACTTTAAAATGTCGTATCTTGTTTTAGTAGATAACCAATCGTTTTTTGAAGTTTTTTCTTGACTTTCCTGTATTCAATGGATCTCCATCCCATCAGCGCTGGAATGAACCTTGCATTTTCGGTTCGCCTTATTTTTTAATCAAAAGAAGTATCACACCTCAGTTTCTGTTTCTCAACTCAATTTACATAACTATAATCCCTTCCATTCAAAAATCCTGTGGTTTTTTGCAGCAGCTCAGGCATAGGTATCTTTTAATGCGGTATTCTGTGCAATAGCTTTTATTTGCATTTTTGCAACAGCTATTCATCATAGATATCCATCTCGATTTTTCAACATCTATCAGCAAAGATTATCAAAGCTATATCTTATTTTCTTCTTTTTTCTGCTCATGATAATACGTAATTTACCCTTTATTACACATATATTAAAGGTAAATTTCAAATCAATATTATAATACTACATATCGATTATTTAAGCCATCATTTATATAGCCCCTGCTTCAATTTCTGTGAAAATGATACTTCCCATAACATAAATCCACTATGCTTTAGTTATTTAATTTATATCATTAAAAAATTGATAACAATATTAATATATTTTATAATAATAGTTGGCAAATGCTAAACATGCTAACTGCATTCAAAAAATAATGTCATCTGCCACAAAAGAAAACAAAAAATAAATATATGGATTATCCATCATCTATATATGCCGGGGAGATTAAACATGAATATTCTTGTTACATTGAATTCTAACTACATAAAACCGCTTATGGTAATGCTCAAATCATTATTCCTAAACAATGCAGGTGAAACATTCAATATTTACCTTATGCACTCGAGCTTAAAAGGAAGAGAACTTTTGTGTATAGATAAGTTCATATCACAAAACGGACACCATTTATTTGTAATCAAAATGCACAACGAAGACTTCAATAAAGCACCTGTAACATCTTATTATACAAAAGAAATATATTACAGGCTGCTTGCTTTTAAATTTTTGCCGTCAAATTTACATAGGATATTATATCTCGATCCGGATATACTTGTCATAAACCCTATAAGGAAACTATATGATACAGATATTTCCGGCTATCTCTACGCCGCAGCATTCCACAACAGAATGTCGACCAAGGAAGTCAACAAGCTCAGGCTCTTTCCTTATAATATCGAAGAATACTTTAACTCAGGCGTGCTCCTGATGAATCTCGATCTACAAAGGCAGAAAATAGATGAGAAGGAAATATATGGTTTTGTATCCAGCAACAAAAACAGGCTCATACTTCCAGACCAGGATATCATTAATGCCCTTTACTCAAAGCAAATTAAAAAGATAGATGAAGTACTATTCAATTATGATGCAAGATATTATATATATTATAAAATAGCAAGCAAAGGTGTCGTAAATATGGACTATATAATTTATAACACCTCAATAATCCATTTCTGCGGTAAGAAAAAACCCTGGAACAAGAACTATAATGGAAAGTTTCATTCCCTTTATAAGCATTACGAAAAGTTAGCGATGGCCGGCAACGGGCAACGGGGACGGTTAAGCAAATCAACAAGCACTGATGGCAACTAAGTTGGATGTTGGGTGTTGGGGACGGTTAAGCAAAAGTTATAAAAAAATAAACAGCAATAATTTGGTTTGGAGAAAAAAATGGGAAATAAACGGTTAACCATAATGCATTGATGTATCAAAGTTGAACTTTTTATATAGATATACGGTTGTGTCAAGTATTCTGTGTAAACTCCAAAATTTAATTTACGAAATCGGTGATTCTATTTCCAAAAATGACAGATAATTGGTTAAGAACCTTTGCCCAATTAGCTATAGGTTTTGTCCATTTTTTCAAGACATCATTTGTCCGCAGGAAAAGAGCCTTCATAACGGACGCGTCATTCGGGAAGGCAGCTTTACCGTTGGTGACCTTACGCAGTGCGGAGTTAAGTCCCTCAATGGTATTCGTAGTATACATCATTCGTCGGATTTCTGCTGGATAGTCAAACATCTGTTCAACATGTGAAAAATTACTCTCCCACACTTTTACAGCGGCGGGGTAATCTTTTTCCCATTTCTCCTTAAAGCTTTGGAAATACTGTTTGGCCTCAGACAGACTGACGGCCTTGTAGAAAAGCCCTGCATCATGCGTAAACTCTTTGTAATGCTTGCTTGGTATATATTTCAAACTGTTGCGCATAAGGTGGACTATGCACCGCTGGACAATGGTATCTGGAAAAATTGATTTAATGCCTTCTTCAAGTCCCGTAAGCCCGTCCAGACTTAAAAACAGGATATCCTGCACGCCGCGCTGTCTAATCTCTTCAAAAATATTCATCCAGAAATGCGCGCCCTCTTCGTCTTTAATCCAATATCCCAGTACATCCTTGTATCCATCGGCATCAATACCAACAATGGCGTATACAGCCTTCTTCCGCGCCTTCCCGTCCTCTTTAACGTTCACATACAGTGCATCCACATAGACAAATGTATACAGCTTTTTTAGCTCCCGATTTTGCCATTCATCAATGCGCGGTTGAATATGGTCAATAATTCTCGATATGGTTTCGGGGCTCAAATCAACACCGTAAATATCTTGAATGATATCCTGCATGTCTCTAGTTGACAGGCCCTTGCCGTACATTGACATCACTTTGCCTTCAATACCGGTAACATCTTTTTGCCCTTTGACAACGATTTTTGGCTCAAAACTTCCGTCACGATCGCGTGGTACAGCAATCTCATTCTCGCCGAAATGAGATATGATTTTCTTTGACTGTTTGCCATTACGCCTGTCGGTAGTATCCTTTTCACCCTGGTCATTCTTATCATACCCAAGGTGTTCGTCTAATTCAGCCTCCAGCATATCCTGTATGGTTCCGGCGAAAACGTCCTTCAATGCGTTGCTCAAATCCTCGGCGTTATTGATTTCATAATCACTCAGAAGTTCTTTAATTAAATCACGATGTTTGTAATATTTCTCATGTAATTTAGCCATGTGCACCCTCCACCTTTTCCAGTTCCTTTATTATATCTCTTCTGGA
>JASEJN010000095.1 GCA_030016385.1 Clostridiales bacterium
GCAGGCCTTAGAACTTACAAAACTTGAATCTGGCGAATGAGTGTTCAAAATAACACAAACTTAAATTACGAATTGAAGTTGCCGTGGGTTTTATATTTTTTGTATGAATCATCATTTTTTCAGATTGTGGCTGTAATTTATAACGAATTCCCGAAACATGGAGATGATATTGTTTTTATAGGAATCAGCCATCGTGGCAAGATATATGTTTCTTTTGATTGTGGGTTTAAAGGGAACACCCTTGATATCGCGCCCGTTTGCGTACTCCATAACCTGGGCAGAGGTGAAAGCTATGGCAAGTCCTGATTCTGCAATTTGAAGGCATACGTCGGCCTGGGAGCTTTCGCCGATTATAATCGGATTTGTATCGGGAACGGATAAGGATTTCTTAAGCACGGGATATATGTTGGACTTTTTTGACACCATCATTATCATTTCCCTGTCGAGATCCTGCGCGGTAATGTACGTTCTTTCCGAAAGGTGATGTTTTTTGCTCATGATTGCCAATATATCGCTTTGGGAAACAAGATCGAAATTGATTAAATCATGATCGCCCTTAGTATAATTTCCAGTTACAAAGGCACAGTCGAGTTCATTATCCTGAAGCTCATCCAAAAGCACGGAACTCCCGTTTATATAAACTTTAATTTTTACCAGCGGATACCTTTTATTGAACTCATTCATACATTTATCTATGTTGGCATATCCGAAAGTCCACAACAGCCCAACCCTGATCTTGCCGGAGTTGGGAGAGCAATAATTCCCAAGTGCAACTTGAAGTTTATCTATATCGGATAGAATCCTTTCAGCATAATAAACAAAGTCATTGCCTGCCTCAGTCAATGTGACTTCTTTTTTCCTATTTCTTATAAAGAGCATTACCCCGAATTCTTTTTCAAGCAGTTTAACCTGTTGCGAAAGAGTCGGCTGAGAGATATAAAGTTCCTCCGCCGCTTTGGTGAAATTTTTAGTATCCGCAAGTTTAATTACATATTTCAGCTGGTTTATATTCATGTGCCACCTCTTGTTATAGTTTTTATCTATCAAAAATGTGCTTATTAATTATTATACAAATGAAAGAACTTCATGTAAACTATATATAATACAAAAATTCTATTTTTTCTGTTTTTGATTTTATTTATTAGTAAATAATATACAATATGTAATTTTAATTTTTTATTTAAAAGAAAAACAGGAATTTTTGTATTTTATAATCAAAATCTTAAAGGAGGGGAAAAATTGAGAAACTATACTTATGATGTCGTGGTTGTCGGCGGCGGAGCAGCAGGAGTCGCCGCTGCGTTGGGAGCATCCAGGGCAGGAGCCAGGACGATTTTAATCGAACGCAATGCTTGCTTTGGCGGCCAAGCAACAAATGCACAGGTCACAGCATTTTGCGGATTTTATACAAGGGGAAGCAAGCCTGACCAAGTTGTTATGGGAATAGGAGAGGAAGTTCTCGCAAGGCTCAGGGCATATGGTGCGGATACTCGACCGACCATCTCAAAATCAACCGGTAATGCTTCAATCAGGTTTGATCCCGAACTTATGAAGCTCGCCTACGACTCGATCCTTTCGGAAAGCAGCGTTAAATATTTACTGCATACTCAGCTAATCGATGTTAAAAATAATGATGGTATTATCGAGGAAATCACATGCATCGATGATGAGGGACATTTTACGGTAAAAGCCAAATCGTTTGTTGATGCCTCAGGGAATGCCAACCTTGTGAATCTTGCAGGTATCAAGACAAATTGGGGAGATTCCGAAGGGAACGTGCAGCAATCTTCGCTGTCGTTCAGGATTGACGGACTTCCAAAATGTGATATCCTGAAATCAGACTTGGAAAGAGCCATTAAACTTGGCAAAAGCCAGGGCATCAAAAATCTTGAAAAGGAAACAGGCCTTATTATCAAAATACCAAGTGCGGATTATGGGTATTGCACGATTCCAAGCAAAATATTAAACGACTTGAGTGCAGAAACTATGACAAATGCGGAAATTGAATTGAGAAAACAGGTAAATGCATATGCCGCTGCCTTTAAAAACAACATTCCAGGTTTTGAGCATATACGTGTTACCGAATCCGGTCCTCAAATCGGAATACGTGAAGCAAGGAGGATAATCGGCGATGCTACGCTTTATGGAATTGAAATCGTAAAGGGAATAAAATCAGACGACAGCATTGCAAGAGGAGGATGGAGCCCCGAGATGCACAGGAGCAACACAAGACTTGAGTATACTCATATTGCAGACAACGATTACTTTTCCATACCGTTAGGAGCCCTCAAAGTTAAAGATGCGCAAAATCTGTGGGCTGCAGGAAGAACGATATCCACGGATTCATTGGCCTTGGGTTCGGTTCGCGTCATGGGAACCGGGTTTGCAACCGGTCATGCCGCGGGAGTCGCGGCGGCTTTGACATTGGGCAGCAAAAACTACGATGTAAAAAATGTGCAGAAAGAATTGATAAGGCAAAATGCACTTATTTAATTAAAGAGGAGAGAAAATAAATGGGGGAAAATAAACAAGTTAACAAAACACCAGTTAAAAAAATAATTTTTATAACCATTGCTTTATTCATCGTTTTGTTCTTTAGATTTTTACCGGCGCCGAATGGATTGTCTGTAAGTGGCATGCATGTCATCGGTACATTTCTCGGCGTGCTTTTGCTCTGGATTACAATAGGGATCGACTGGCCGAGTCTTCTGTGCCTTGCATCGCTTTCGTTCATACCATCCCTTGGAATCGATACGGTACTTAAAAGCTCATTTGGCAACTCGACATTTGCATTTTTACTGTTTACATTCATGTGCACATATGCTATTTCGAAAACAGGATTCATAAGAAGAATAGCTCTGGCATTCGTAACAAGCAAATTGGCAAAGAGGGGTCCTTGGCAGCTTGCGATATCATTTCTGGCAGCCGTCGTAATTATTGGATGCTTCATGTCGCCAACAGTTTTATACTTTGTAATGCTTCCTATTCTTGAGGAGATATACAGCGTGCTCGCCTTGAAAAAAGGCGATAAGTTCGCATCGATGCTTGCCATGGGTCTTGTTTTTTGTACCAGCTTATCGGCAGGCATGACTCCGATTGCCCACGTTTTTCCGGTGCTTGCAATGGGAGTTTACCAATCGGCAGTTAAGACAACCATAAGTTATGCAAATTACATGGCATTTGCAATTCCAACCGGTATAATTCTTTTTGTATTGTTGATGCTCGTGTTTAGATTCATACTCAATCCACCAGTTAAAGAATTTGAAAGCATGGATCAGAGCAAATTTGAGGCTTTGAAAAAGGAAATTCCCGAATCGGATATAAGGGAAAAGCTTATATTTATAATATTCGCATTCGTTGTCATTCTCTGGGTGGCGCCCGGAATCATAAAACCGGCACTCCCGGAAGTCGCAGCATTTATCAATAAATATGGAACGGCAATGCCGCCGCTTCTTGGCGTTGTAGTTATGTCGATAATAAGGATTGAAGGAAAACCGCTGCTGAACTTCAATGAAGCCATGACAAAGGGTGTTTCATGGCCAAGTTTGATAATGGCTGCATCCACTCTTGCAATCGGTTCGGCTATGACAGACAAAAAGATCGGGCTTACGACTTTCTTGACTTCATCGATTAAACCTGTAACTCACAATATGCCTGTTCTGCTTTTAATCATATTGTTTGTCACATGGGCAGCCATTGAATCCAACCTGTCCTCCCACATGGTTACAGCACAGCTTGTTGCAACAATTGCAGTTCCGGTTGCGCTTGCAAGTACGGGCTTTAATGCACAGGCAATCGCATGTGTCATCGGAATGGTGGCATCGTTTGGTTCGGCTACTCCGCCTTCAATGCCTTATGTTGCAGTTGCCGGAGCCTCAGGGTGGACCGACGCCATGGAACTGATTAAATATGGATTTACAATGATGTTTGTCGTCATTATTATCGCTGTAACGTTCTCATACCCGATTGCTTCGCTCCTTATGCGCTGATAATGAAGACAAAAATTGTAAGGAAAAGGCTATTCCCTTGTGAAGCGGCTTTGACTGCGGCAATACTTTTGAACAGTTTAACCTTGTGCCTGTTAGTCAAGAGCTCCTTTGGGATATCGACACTGTCATCAGTGCCTTTGGCTTTATCAAAGATTTTTACATCGATAAGCCTTGGCACATGGACTACTGTAATTCAGACGGCAACGGTTCTTTTGCTTATATTTATAACAAAACAGCCAAGGATAGGATATTTCTTTTCCTTCCTCGTTGCGATCATCTTTGGATTCTTTGTCGATATCGATACGCATATGATGCTTTCGTGGTCTCTTTTACTTCCATGGAAGATATGCTATTTCCTGATTGGCTTTATAGGAATGGCATTCGGCGCGAGCCTATTCATCAAATGCAGGCTGCCGATTACACCATTTGATTTGTTTGTAAGGGATTTGTCTAGATACAGCGGCAAAAATATAAAATTAGTAAAAACTACTTATGATTTTATTTGCGTAGCTCTTACCATTACTCTTTCACTAAGTTTTCTGCATAAAATCGTCGGCATTGGCATTGGAACAATACTGGGGATGATCTTTACCGGGACGATAACACAATTCTTTGTTAAGAAGTTGGATTCTTATTTTATTTTCGTACCGGTAACAAAAACAGGAAAATTTTTGGTAAAGATAACCGAGATATCAAAGAAAAGCTAAGCAGTATTTACAAATATTAAAATCGAAGCAAATTGAGAAACGATTATAGCGTTAGAATCATATATGCCATATCAGTAAAAAAACTGTTGCAGTGACTACTTCTTAGTGCAACAGTTTTTTTCTTGCGAAAATATTCCTTTAGAAACAGGAATTTTTACCAAATCAGCCTAAACCGTAAAATCTTTTTTTGAATTCCGATGCCCCAGGAAGATCAGACTTTCTATATATGTGGTATGCAGGGTAATGGGTATCGACATATAGGGTGAATCCTAATACTGCTGCTCTTATGCAAAAATGCCTGTCTTCCCCCCAGAAGCTCACGTTTGGTATCCTTTCATATGATACGCCGCTGTCAATAGCTTTTTTTGAAATAAGAGTGCATCCGCCAAGCCCACCGACCTTATATATACCCGGCACCCTCAGCATATCGATAAAATTTGTTGTCCTTTTGTTTATTTCGGAACTTGAAAGGCCCATCGTATGTTCGACTTCATAAAGTGTATAATTGTCATACAGCCAGACCTGGGGAAATTCTTTAGCCCCGGGAACCCATCTGGTCCAGAATATTTCAGATATGATATCCTCTTTTAACCCTGTTAAAAATAATATTGTTTCAGGGTGTATAAGCAAATCGGAATCTATCATAAAAAGATAGTCATATTCTTTTTCCTTGCAGTATTTGAGAATATTATTCCTGTAGCCTGCAACTTTCCAGATGAGATTGTCAGTCCATTTATGCGTAACTTCCGTATGGACATATTGTTCTTTATTATTTGTATCGATTATTTTTATGCCGCATTTTTCTGATTTAAATTCCCTTAATATTTTTTTTGAGAGTTCATCGGTATTATTATCTATAAATAAGAAATCCATATTCAGGTTATCTTTATTTAAATTTGAAAGGGAAATAAGGAATTCTTTCAATATTGCAGGTTCTGTATTCACAGGGCTCCCTATGAGAATACTTGCGTCACCCATTTTATTCCTCCAGTATAATTTAGCCGCTTATGGGTGCATTTTTTATATTTGAAGAATATTATTCCAATCGCCAAGCTCACAGTCTTAAGAGTTTGTAAATTCGTTTTGGGCAGAATCAAAACTCGCTATGCTCAGACATTGATTCTGCTTATCCAAAACTTCGTTAACAGACTCTAAAGACTTTCCGCTAATGCTCTTTCCATAATATTCTTCAAATAATCTTTATACATCCGCCGCTTATGCTCATTTAATAAAATATGCCATCTCTTATCAGGATTTAAGAAACGGCATATTAGGGCTAATAGTGCTGCTGCAGTTTTTCAAATTTGAAAGCAATATTTAGCTGCAAATAAAATCTTCAGGATTTCCCTGAACAAATACGTCTTGATCGATTCCTATCTTATCTATTATGTCCTCTGTTATCGAAAGCGTAACCGTAGTTGCAAGTGCAGGAGGTGTCCCTGTACCGTTATTCCCTGTGCCGTCTACATCCACTAAAAAGTTCATGCATTTTAAAAGTACATGCGACTGGAGCGAACAATCATTCAACTGATCCTTTGTCAATTCGTGGTCGAACTGAGTAAGAGGTATATCAGCAGTATATACGAAGTTGCCATTTACTATCTGCAGTGTTTCTTTTGGATTTGTGTTACTGATATTCTGTGGTTGTGTCAGGTCGTATTCTGTCATTACGCTTGTGCCCATATCATCAGGCAGTACTATCAAGCTTGGGGCTGCAACATCCTGGAACTTTGTAAGCAAAAACACCTTGAAGGAGATAGAAATCCTCGATTTTGAATTGCATATTATCGTATTCGTCGGGCAATCGGTAAGGCTTAATATTACCTCGCTTATGCACTGTACAGGGTTTAGACTGTCGACGCCTGCATTGTTGATGTAAAGTGTAACAGGCTCTTTTGTCCCGTCAGGTAACCCTGTCAAAGGATCTCTATGCTCTTGAAAAAGTATCTGCGTATTATTTCCGATGTATCTTGCAAGTATCCTCTTGACAAAAATGTCAAGCTGTTGCGGCTCTTGCTGTATCTTAAATTCTCCCATTAATATTTTCCCTCCTTATGAACTATTTGATGTATTCGCAGTGTAATTCTAATCTATACTATGCATATTGCCATCCTGGTGTGATTTTCTATAAATTATTTTTTTTACAAACTGCTCGAAAAAACCTGAGTCATCGTTTTTAAAATCGGATAACTGTTTTGCAAGCAGTTCGTATTTCTCACTAAGTACCTTATTTTGAGCAGTCAAATTATCGATTTCCTCGTTTTTTTTATTCAACATGGACGACAGGTTATGAATTTTTTCATTCAGCCTCTGCTGAATTGACTGTGATTCACTTATAACGTCCTCAGTCAATTTGTCATATTTGTTTTCTATTTCCTTTATCTTTATTTCCAAATTTATATCTGTCTTTTTATCGCTTCCATTATCTTTTATAAGAGGTCTCCAACCGCTGCTGTAATTTGACCCATAAAAGATATCCGGCACTATACCACTTCCATTTTAAATCTGCTATATTTATTAATATATGCTGTATATTGCATTTTGTTCAATTTATATAATAGGCTCAAGTTTGCATGTACCTTTATGGCGAGGATTTTTACAGCAATCGAAGGATTGTATTAATCCGATTCGTAATATGAAATATGGCATAAATAGGATCATGTTATTTTGAGCAACGAATGAGCATTATGAAAGTTTTGATAAGTTCTTGGCTT
>JASEJN010000096.1 GCA_030016385.1 Clostridiales bacterium
GGGATAAAGTATTGTCTGCTGCATCTTTCTATTTTGGGCTTTGTGTGCAATTTTATTAATTATTTTAATATCAGCGTTTAAGATTGAGTAATGTGTCCATATCATTTGTTTTGGTTTTAAAGTGGGAATTCCTTTATCAGCAGTATGAGATATTTTGAAAGTGAGGTGTTTTTGCATGATTTTCTACAGTATAAGGAGGTGTTTGTCCAATGACTTTCCAAAGCATATTATTTGAAAAAGCTGAAGACAGAAAAGAAGAGATCCTTGAAGCGCCCGACTTTTTTATAGATTTAAATCTTGACCAGATTATAGACGTAATCACGGCCGGCAGGGAGGAATATAATTTAAAACCTTTCTTTTATACTCCCTTGAACGATATCGACTCAATCAAATATCGTCATGAAATAATGCGGGATCTTGAAAATAAAATTCTGTTTGAGAAAATTAAATCATTTACGCAAAAAATGCGCGCAATGCGAGAACATCTTGCCCAGAAAGACAAGCTTTACTACAAATACCAGAAGGAAAGCTGGTTTTTGGATGCGGTGGAAATTTATTGCGACACCGTCAATTACCTGCTGGATGATTTAAACCTTGAAGATTTAAAATCACGCGGTTTTTGGCCTTCCGCGAATATTTGGTAAGCTATGTTAACTCCGAGCATTTTACGTCGCTTCTGGTGGAAACGAAAAAGCTAAAAGCGGATTTATCTACGGTAAAATATTGCCTGCTCATCAAAGGTAACAGTATCAATGTTAGCAAATATGAATCCGAAATTGACTACAGCGTGGAAGTGGAGAAAACATTTGAGAAATTCAAGCAGGGAGCGGTAAAAGATTACAGGATTAAATTTTATGACTATCCGGACATGAATCATGTTGAGGCGGGAGTATTGGATTTGGTAGCTAAATTGTATCCCGATATTTTTTTAAATCTTGACAATTACTGTGCAAAAAACAGCAATTATCTGGATGAAACAATAGCCGTATTTGATAGAGAAATACAATTTTATATAGCCTATCTGGAATATATTGCTGAATTTAAACGAGCAGGGCTTAAATTTTGTTATCCGCAAATTTCCGATAAATGCAAGGAAGTTTATGATTATGAAGGATTTGATCTGGCCCTGGCTTATAAACTCATTAACGAAAATTCGCCCGTTGTCTGCAACGATTTTTGCCTGAAAGGCAAGGAGCGCATATTTGTTGTAACCGGTCCGAACCAGGGCGGTAAAACGACCTTCGCCCGTACCTTCGGTCAATTGCATTATCTTGCCAGCTTAGGCTGTCTCGTCCCGGGCCAAAAAGCGAAGCTTTTTCTGTTCGACAGGCTTTTTACGCATTTTGAAAGGGGAGAAAACATAAAAGATCTCCGGGGCAAACTGGAGGATGAACTGATCAGAATTTACCATATTCTAAACCAGGCCACATCAAACAGCATTATCATAATGAACGAAATTTTTACTTCCACCACATTAAAAGACGCTATTTTCCTGAGCAAAAAAATAATGGAAAAAATAATACAATTGGATTTGCTGTGCGTCTGCGTAACATTTATTGATGAATTGGCTTTTTTGAGCGAGAAAGTCGTAAGCATGGTCAGTACAATAGTTCCTGAAAATCCGGCATTACGGACGTATAAAATTGTAAGAAAGCCTGCTGACGGACTTTCATATGCCATATCAATTGCCGAAAAGTACCGGCTTACTTACGATTATTTAAAGGAGCGCATAAGAACATGAATGTTTTTCTCATGTATAAAGATCATGACTTTGACCTGCAGCGGAAATTACCGTGGAATGAACAAATACTGACACAAGACCTGGAATTAGACACGCTGTTTGATGCTATGGCATCCGGTGACAAATTTTTATTTGAAGTGGCAAACAAAGCTGTTTTGTCCGGTTTAAATAATGATCTGGACACAATACTATATCGCCAAAACATTCTTAAAGATTGCCTGAAAAATTCTTCCATTGTCAGGGATATATACGATATTGCGGTAGAATCAATTGAAAGCGAGAAAAAGAATTACTGGGGCCTTTTCAGCAATTATCCCAGCTCGATACTGCATAGATCGATAGAAGTGTTGCAGATGTTTATGGACATGCTCAAAAAACTAAGAACTATTGCCGATGAACATGCCGATAAATTTGAGTCTGAGGGCTTTACAGCGTTTTTCGCGATGCTCAAAAAAGAACTTGGTGATGAATATTTTGAAAGTGTCCAAAATCATCTGAGGGAACTGAAATTCAAAAGCGGAGTTTTGATCAGCGCTGAATTGGGAAAAGGCAATAAAGGTATCAATTATATACTTCGTAAACCACAAGACAAAAAACAGAGTTGGATAAACCGGATCTTTGCCAAAAAACCCCTCGTTTACACTTTTACTATCGCTGATCGCGATGAAAGCGGCGCCAGGGCCCTGTCTGAATTAAACAACAGGGGTTTAAATCTTGCTGCAAATGCGCTTGCCCAATCCAATGATCATATTCTCAGTTTTTTTAACATATTGCGGACAGAGTTGGCCTTTTATATCGGTTGTTTGAATCTATACGAACAACTTTCCCAAATCGGGGAACCTGTATCTTTTCCCCTGCCCGTGGCTCCCAATGAACGCAGACATTCTTCCAAAGGATTATATGATGTGTGTTTGGCTTTAACAATGAAACAAAAAATTGTAGGCAACGATTTGAATGCCGACGAAAAAGACCTTGTGATAATCACAGGTGCCAATCAGGGCGGCAAATCGACCTTTTTGCGAAGCATAGGTTTGGCCCAATTGATGATGCAGTGCGGCATGTTTGTACCGGCCGAAGCTTTCTGTGCTAATATCTGCGATGGCCTTTTTACGCACTTCAAAAGGGAAGAAGACGTTACCATGGAAAGCGGTAAGCTTGATGAAGAACTCAGCAGAATGAGTGACATCGTAGACAATATAACTTCAAATTCCATGTTGCTGTTTAATGAATCATTTGCCGCGACAAACGAAAGAGAAGGCTCGGAAATTGCAAGGCAGATAACTTGCGCATTATTGGAAAACCGCATCAAGGTTTTCTTTGTTACGCATTTATATGAATTTGCACATGGTTTTTATGACAAAAAAATGGAAAACGCCATTTTCCTGCGGGCTGATAGGCAAACCGACGGAGGACGGACTTTTAAATTAATCCCAGGCGAGCCATTGCAAACCAGCTATGGCGAGGATTTGTATAACAGGATATTCTGCGGCAATACCTGATAGTTTGGGAGAGGAAGATGAAGCATGGACACAAGGAATAAAGACCGTCCCTCGTCTAAAGCACATGCTGGGATTGCGGACGGTATAGAATCTGCGGTTGAGATCAAACCGGATTTGGAGAAGCTGCACGCATACACGCAGACCAGTTGCGCATTGTATGCGAAGCGCTGTCGGTGCTGGGTCGGGAAAACGGGGAACGACAGTGCGGGGACCTGGTGGCGAAGTTGGCTGAAGACCGCTTCACCTTGGCGGTACTCGGTCAGTTCAAGTGCGGCAAGAGTTCGCACATGAATGCGATTATCGGGTATGAACTCTTGCCCACCGGCGTGCTACCTCCTTATTTCCGCCATCATGTCTTCATCCAGGCTTTCAAACAATAGCTTAAGCTCACCATTTAATAGTAACGTGACTTCTTTTTTACTCGTATCGATGTTTCTCATGAAATCTCTGAACATATTTACTTTTTTGCGGATATCCTCTAAAGAGATCTGCCGAAGTTCAATACTGCTTTTGAAGTATGTTTCAAACATGTCAAGTATTTGTTTGATCTCTTTCATAAAACCGTTTATAAGGATAGCGCCCTTTTCTTTCATCAGGAATTCACCGATAGCTGATACTGGGGCGGAGATGCCGCTCATATCAATCAATTTATCGTTATTAGATATTCTGTCTTCCCGCGCAAGCCTTGCAGATACGGGATGCATGTGGATGTCCTCCTTTTTTGTAATATCCTTTACTACTGTCTTTGTAAATGTGATGATATCACTCAGCTGGTTTTCCTTAATATAATCGATTTTATTAAGCAAAAACATCTTTCCCAAATTTTTTGTAATCTTTAACAGGAATTCCTTTTTCAGCTTCGCTTATTGGAAGGCCGACGTAGAGAACAAAAATTATTGTAATGAGAGGGCTTTGCAGGTGTCCATCGAATCATTGCCGCCATTATAGATGAAATATCTGACATTATGCTTTTTAAATAAATCAAGAATTTTTTATATTACGATTCATCTTCTTAATTCACTCATTTTAGCCCCTCCAATTCATTTTGATTTTTTACATAAAATGAGCTGATGATTTCTACATTCGGTTTAAATCTGTAGAAGCCATCAGCTATTTATCAAGCATTTAAGGTGAGTTTCATCACCAGACAATTATTAATTCTATATTTATTATATTACTTTTTTACGTTATAGAATATATTTTTACCTTTAAATATTGCACTGTCTCCAAGCAGTTCTTCAATTCTCAGAAGCTGGTTGTATTTTGCAATCCTTTCCGTCCTGCACGGAGCGCCGCTTTTTATTTGCCCAGCGTTGACAGCTACAGCGACATCTGCCATTGTAGTATCTTCCGTTTCGCCAGAGCGGTGGGAAATAATGGTAGTGTAATTGGCTTTGTGAGCCATTTGTATTGTATCAAGCGTTTCGGACAGTGAGCCGATTTGATTCAGCTTAATCAAAATGGAATTTGCGATATTCTTATTTATGCCTTCCATTAGTATTTCGGGGTTTGTTACGAAAATGTCATCACCTACCAACTGGATTTTTCCGCCAAGCTTTGCTGTTAAGGAAGCCCATCCATCCCAATCGTTTTCTGCAAGTCCATCCTCAATGGATATAATCGGGTATTTATTAATCCATTCAGAATAGAGTGTTATCATTTCATCGGAGGTGCGGCTCACTTTTTCTCCTTTAAAGACATATTTTCCATCTATATAGAATTCGGAAGCAGCAGGGTCTAAAGCAATAGATATGTCTTCGCCCGGTCTGTAGCCTGTCTTTTCGATTGCTTCGACAATCAATTTGAGTGCATCTTCATTAGCAGTAAGATCAGGGGCAAAACCGCCTTCGTCGCCTACTGCCGTATTCATGCCCCTATCTTTTATAACCTTCTTTAGAGTCTGGTATACTTCGGCACACATTCTTAAAGCAGTTGAAAAACTATCTGCGCCGATAGGCATGATCATGAATTCCTGTATGTCTACGGTATTATCGGCGTGTTTTCCACCATTTAATATGTTCATCATAGGGACTGGAAGCTCATATGAGTTGGCACCGCCTATGTACTTAAAAAGCGGAATTTTTAAATAGTTGGAAGCTGCTTTTGCTGCCGCCAGTGATACACCTAAAATTGCGTTTGCTCCAAGTTTTGACTTGTTTTTTGTACCATCCAATGAGATCAATACATGGTCAATTTTTCTTTGTTCAAGCACATCAATACCTGATATTTCTGGAGCAATGATCTTATTTACATTATCCACAACTGTTCTAACACCTTTGCCATGGAATCTTTTCTTATCATTGTCCCGAAGCTCTACTGCTTCCCTTGTACCTGTAGAAGCTCCTGAAGGGACAGCTGCCCTTCCTACAACTCCATTATCCAATATAACGTCAACCTCAACTGTTGGATTCCCCCTGGAATCCAAAATTTCTCTTGCTTTTACGGAATTGATGCTTGGCATATTTTCCATCTCCTTTATTTAAAAATATTTGGTATGTTAAAGGCTGATTTATCCAATTGCCGAAATGATAGAAGTCATCAGCCGAATACCCGTCAATGCAAATATCTATTGTGGTAATATAATTATCCACTTACTCCATATTATTACCTTCATTTCTAGGCAGTTTTTTCTATTTTTGAAAAGCTTATTATCAAAAACGCAGTAAATGCGCATGCAGCCCCAAAATAAAATGTTGCTGAAGGGGAAACTTTATCCCATAGATATCCTGCAATAATATTTGCCGGCAAGGTCATAACGCCCAGAGAAGCATTGAATAAACCGTAGGCTGTGCCGCGCTTGTTATCGGGTACTATATTGGCGACTAATGACTTCGCTATTCCTTCAGTGGTTGCATAATAAAGACCGTAGAATATGTATATTAACCATATATGCCATGGATGGTTAGCGAGGGCAAAGCCTATATATGATAGGGCATAAACAAGCCATCCGATTTGCATTACTTTGACCCTGCCTATCCTGTCCGAAAGACTGCCGGCAGGAACAGATAAAAGAGCATAAAAAAGGTTGAATACTGCATAAACTATCGGAATTGTTTCGGGACTTATACCCACGTTTTGAGCACGCAGAATTAAAAATGAGTCGCTTGAATTACCCAATGTAAAAACAAGCATGATTATAAGGAAGAAGAGGAATTTACCTTTTAATATGCTAAAATCAAATTTTGTCTGTTCCTTGGAAACAGGTGTGGCTTTTTCACTTACAAAAAGACCGATTAAAAGTATTGTTACGGCGGAAATTAGTCCTGCGATATAGAAGATTATTCTGTAACGCATATTTCCGCTTACTAAAAGATAAAGTATCCCGGTTGTCGCAAGGGGACCGATAACAGAACCGAACGTGTCAAGCATACGTTGATACCCGAAAGAAAATCCCATCCGGTCTTCCTTTGCTGATTGAGCCACTAATGCATCCCTGGGAGCGTCTTTTGCACCTTTTCCTATACCGTCAATTAAACGCAAAGTAAAAGCTTGCCATGCAAAAAACACAGTTCCAAATAGGAAACGGCTTATTGCAGAAAGTAAATAGCCGATAAAAACGATACTTTTTCGTTTACCTAACCTGTCAGAAATAATACCGGAGAGTATTCTAAAGACACTTACAATTGTCGTCACGCTACCCTCTATAAGACCTATTGTCTCTTTGTTTAGTCCCAACACAGAGGAATAAAAGATCGGAAGTATTGGCTGAATCATATCCTGGCCGAAACCACCAAAAAAGGCCACCCAGCCCAGCGTACGGACATTATTCCTCTCTTTGTTCGGTTTACTCTTATTATCCATAATTACATCCCTTTCATAAAAATAAAAAGCTAATAATTCCACCATCGAGGTAGGAACTATTAGCTTCTTAATTCAAGCATTTCTGACGAGTTCCATCGCCATTAGTATTTACTTTAACTGTATATATTATAATATACATCAGGAAATTTATCAATTGATATCTTAAGTTCTATCTCAAATTTATGGTATGTGTGTTTGCCGTCTAATAGATTAAATATTTTTTTCTGCAACAAGCAGGAATTTTTGCAGTACAAGTAGAATTGATTTTAGTGTACAAAGCAGTATTCCACGAATGATAGCAACATCTATGCACCTG
>JASEJN010000097.1 GCA_030016385.1 Clostridiales bacterium
AACTTGAATCTGGCGAATGAGTGTTCAAAATAACATAAGTTCATATTACGAATCGGAGTTACTGTTTTACCAACTCTTGACATATTATACAAACACATGTATACTTAGTATCAGAAACAGATCATGACCTGATAATTCTATTAAATATCCAAGAAATTCAAAACATCATCTTTTAACTTCATCTATAAAATAAACATTAAAAATCATCAACTAAAAATAAGACTGTGTCAGTATAAAATGAGTATTTAAAATTCAACAATACTCTTTGGCATGGTCAAAAATTAAAATGAGAGGAGAATATCAAAACATGAGAAGAAAACTCAAGAGAGTAATGGCTTTGATTTTAATCATCTTGTCGATTATGGTTTTTCCGCTTAATGTGTATGCTGCCGACTATTATACATACAATAACCACGTTATATCAGGGGGAGTCGGCAACTGGGGACAACACAGGCGATATTACTACATAACAAGTTCGGCTGTTTCGGATGGAGATACAACATTGATACAGAATGCCATGAGCTCATGGATTTATACGGATGATAAATTGTCTACCCCTATTTCATTCCGGCAGACTACCACTCAAAAGCAAAGCGTCATGGACATATATGCAGGCAATTACTATGCTCCTTCCACCGGAATTATTGCAGAAACCTTGTTCTATAGCTCCTCGGGAGAGATTAATCCCATGAATTCAAACTGGGTATGGAATAAGATCGATTTAAACATGCAAGTATTCAATACATTGAGCTTATTTAATATGCAGGGTTCTATAGCCCATGAAATGGGCCATTGCATGGGTCTCAATGAAAACAACCATATTTTAAATGCGATAATGTGCCAGCTTGGGAACGGACGCGTGGTGAACGAACCTGAGGTATTTGATCTGCGCGGCATAAATTATCTATATTGATCAATAATTTTTGAAAGGAGTCAGTGATATGAAAAAGTCAGTATTGCTAATATGCATCCTGCTAATATCTTTATTGATATCTTCAGCCTGCTCTTCTAATAAAGCAACAGGTATAAAGTCATCGAATCCATCCGGGGAAAATGCGGAAGATATTAAGGCACCTGCAGAAAGCACAGACGGTGAGAATATGGAAACAGTAATAAGCGAACCAGATTTTGCCGTCGTGTATGACAGCCTGGAAAAGCTTATGGACAAAGCAGAAATCATAGTTGAAGGCAATATAATGGATACAAGCTATTTCGATTTCAATACTGTGACTTATACAAAAGCCCACCTTAAAGTAACAAAGACATTTAATAATAATGTAAAAGAAGGGGATGTCATAACCCTCGTGGAGCCCGGTGGAATAACTACAAAAGCGGCCATTATAAAATATTCGGGGGCAAGTTTAAAATTTGGCATTAAACCAACGGAAAAGGACAAAAATACTAAAGTAAGGTTTTCACTTATGGGGTATCAGAATGTTAAGCCAAACGATAAAATTCTTATTTTTGGACTGCAGGATTATTCCTTAAACGTACTTCCAGGAGAAAAGTATTATGTTACGCTGGGCGCTTTCCAGGGAAAGTTCAACTTAAGCGGGAATAATGTAGAGAGATTTACACCCAAGAGTCTGAAAACCGATAAATACCTATCGCTGAATAAAAATAAATTAAAGATCGAACAGGATATAAAAAATATGATTAAAAGCAAACAAAAAACAAATTAAATGCAGCAACTTCGGCGATGGCTTACACTGAGCCATCGCCGAAACAAAATTGGCCTATGGAAAATGCCTCTCTAAATATCAGTCTTTTTGTCTGACATTTTAGCAACACTTCGAATGTCCATGTGATTTAAATCCAGTATAAATAAAATCTATTTTCTTGAACACATCGCATAATATGAGCTTAGCGATTGGAATAATATTCTTCAAATATAAAATATGTGCCTCCCTCGTATATTATTTCATTTCATGTATATTTGCACGGTCTTTGAATCTATAATATGACTAAAGTCATATCCAAATAGTGACTTTGCGTACTTCAAAGCGTTTAAAGTTTACGTTATTATTATATTTGAGATGAAATCTATCCCAACAATTATATACTTTTAATATTAAGAGGTGAATTACTATTATGAAAGCAGTAAAAATCGATGGTTTGACAAAGCGTTTTGGAGATACTATAGCACTTGACAACATAAACCTTGAAATCGATGAAGGGGAAATATACGGACTTCTGGGCCCGAATGGAGCCGGTAAAAGCACGGCAATAAATATAATATGTGGGCTTTTGAAAAGTGACAGAGGAAACGTTTTTGTGCTCGGGAAAAATATAAGAAAAGAACCCGATTTTACAAAGAGAAATATCGGGGTGGTTCCGCAGGATCTTGCCATATATGAAGACTTAACAGCTTATGAAAATGTCGGATTTTTTGCAAGCTTATACGGTCTCAAAGGCGAGAACTTAAAGCAAAATATCGAGATGGCATTAAAATTTGTCGGACTTGATGATAAATCAGGGGAGAAACCGAAGAAATTTTCAAGCGGCATGAAAAGAAGGCTTAATATTGCATGCGCAATTGCGCATAGACCAAAGCTTATCATAATGGATGAACCTACGGTCGGCATAGACCCTCAGTCGAGGAATCACATACTGGAATCCGTAAAGAAACTCAATAAAATGGGAAGTACTATCATATATACAAGCCACTATATGGAAGAAGTTGAGGCGATATGCACAAAAATAGCCATAATGGATCATGGCAAAATAATCGCAGAGGGCACAAAAGAGGAGCTTAAATCGATTATTACGAATACAAATACCATTTTAGTCACCGTAGGCTCCGCAGCAGATATAGATGAAAACAAATTAAAGCAAATAAACGGTGTTAAAAATATTATTATAAACGAAAATGTGGTAAAAATAATAGGCATGAGGGATGTAAATAATCTTGATAAAATAATATTGTATTTTACAGGCAACCATATACCGATTAAAAACCTTGAAACACAGACACCTGATTTAGAAACAGTATTTTTAACTTTGACCGGCCGAAAGCTAAGAGACTAAGGGAAAATGTATGATTCAAACGAAAGGAATGGTATATGATGAGAATTTTTAGGATTATGTTTAAGGAAATAAAGGAAAATTTGACCGATAAAAAAACAATGCTGATGATGGTCCTCTTTCCTATTGTTCTGATATTAATATTAGGTTTTGCATTCTCGAACGAATTCAGCCAGTCGTATCCTACGAGCGATATTCAGCTAATATATACTGACAGCGGCAGCAAAGAGATGTCGGAAGGGTTTCAAAATTTTATGGAAAACTGCGATGATATGGGAATAAAAATCAAAGAAGCAGAAAGCACGGATAAAGGCATAAATGATATCAAAAATGCCAAATATACGGGTTATATCCTCGTAAAAGATAACAGCATCACATTATATAAAAATGATAAGAATTTCATAGATACGAATATAATCGAAAGTTTATTAAAAACCTTCATCGACAGGTTTAATTCGATATCTGTCATAGCCAGAAATAATCCATCTATCATGGGCAAAATAGTTTCAGATGAGAACTATGATTTTACCAGAGTAGTATCCCTTGATAAAGAAAAGCAACCTTCGTCGATGGATTATTATTCTGTTACAATGTTGACCCTTATAATACTGTATGGGGCTATGGGAGGTATATTTTCCATTGGCGAAGAAAGAACCAGGAAAACCGGTGACAGGATGCTTTGCAGCCCTGTAAAGAAATATGAGATATTGACAGGAAAGCTTCTCGGGCAATCATTTTCCATCCTTATACAGTCGGTCATAGTCTTTTTATTCAGCAAATTTATACTCGGAGCCAATTGGGGAACAGACTTGCCTACAGTATTTGCGGTAGTTTTAAGCGGCATAATTTTTTCAGTAAGCATCGGCATCTGCCTGGGTTTTATAATAAAAAACAACAATGCAGCAATGGGTGTGATTAATTCCATCATTCCTTTTATAGCCTTCCTTGGCGGATCGTATTTCCCGATAAGTGAGGTGGGCAGCGATGTATTATCGAAATTATCAAATATCTCCCCTATTAGATGGACAAATAACTCAATATTCCAGGTAGTATTTGCAAAAAATTACGGTGATGTACCCATGGCACTGGCAATCAATCTGACATGCGCGGCGGTTTTTATAGCCATATCGGCTATGGCTTTTAAGAAGGAGGCATTTTAGGACATGAGAAACATGATATTACTTATCAAAAACAATTTGAAACTATTGTTTAGAAGGAAAAGCAATATATTATTTATAATTTTATCCATTACCATTCCTTTCGTGTATTTGCTCTTCAGCTTTTCGAACAGCGGACAGCTAAAGATAGGTATTATAAACAAAGATAACTCTTCGCTGTCACAGGATATGATAAAGTCATTCCAGACTACGAATAAATATAAGATTATTACATTGAAGGATGATGAAATAAACAGTGTAGTCGCAAAAGGCGATGTCGATTGTGCATTCACTATACCCGAAGGGTACAGCAGAAGCTTGATGTCCGGAAACGTTCCAAAATTGCAGATCTTTTCGGTAAAAGGCCAGGAAGTGACATCTCTGATACAAAACTATTTAAACCTGTATATAAAAAATATCACCGATATATCTAAGGCTGCAAGCGGAAATGCAAAACTGTTCGATAAAATGTATAATGAATACAAGCAGGGCGGTTTCACCTTGAAAACCTATAGCGTAAAGGACAAAAGCGCCACTAATATGACGACATCCAGAAGTCTGGGATTATTCTTAATGTTTTTGATGATGGGGAGCGGGAGCACTGCAAGTTTGATGTTGCAGGAAAAGAGAGAAAAAACATTCAACAGGATTTGTGTGGCGCCTCTGAAACCAAGGATATATATTTTCAGTAACTTCATAGTAAATGCAATAATTACTCTATCTCAGGTTGTCCTGATCACAATATTTTTGGCTCTATTTTTAAAATTGCCTGTTGACAAATCGTTTCTGCAACTATTTTTGATATTGGTCATATTCGGTCTGACATCGATCGGGCTCAGCATGCTTATTATCGCATTCTCAGATTCAACAGCACAGTCAAGCAGCCTTTCGACGCTTATAATCACCCCTACTTGCATGCTCGGCGGCGCCTTTTGGCCTCTTGAATTGATGCCAAAGGCACTACAGAGGGTATCAGACATCATACCGCAAAAATGGGCGATGGATGCAATATCAAAAATCCAGGAGGGTACAAACTTTAGCGGACTGCTTGCAAACATATGCATACTGGCTGCGTTTGCATTAGCATTTCTGCTGATTGCCACATATAAGATAAAAATAACCGATAAGACAGGCGACTTTGTATAGCGACCGCTTCTGTAATTGCCGGGGCTTGAATAAATTTTCAAGCCTTTTTTATTTCTATGATCTTCGATTCGCAATTTGAGCTTGTGTTATTTATGATCGATTTCATATTACAAATTGAAATTTTATGATGATAATTGTCTTTATTTCAGTTAAAATATAATTGGATGGTATAATAGGAGGTTTTTTATATGGACATACTGCTCATACTAAGTAAATTTTCAATTATTTTATACGTGCTAATAAAATACTTAATCGGAGAAACATTCCATCCTATGTATACCATTTTATCGATTCTTATATATATCTGCATAAACATGGCTTATTATATTATAAGCAGTAAGATGATTAAAAAGGGAGTTCTGATTTTATCCATGGTATTATTAACCCGGGGGTATTTATATGTCAACAGGCTGTTTATAATTTTGCTGCCTCTTAATTTATATGAATTTAGCATAGGCTTGTTTCCATCGCATTTATGCCTCATTTCATCCGCTCTAATCGCATTTTTACTCGATAAATCGATTGTTCCAGAGTACATTTTGATCTTATTGTTATCTTATTTAATATTTTTTACTGCAAAGAGAGCATATTTTAAGATTCGGACTTATAAAAACCAAAATGACGATATGCGCGGAAAAATATACAGGCTCTACGAAAGAATCGACGCGAACAAGGGATATGAAAAGCAGGTAAAGTATACGGCCCAGCTTGAGGAACGGAATAAAATCTCACAGAAAATACATGACAGCGTCGGTCATACGATATCGGGAAGCATCATGCAGCTTGAAGCAGCTAAAATTCTGATGGATAAAGATAAGGAAAGCACGCTCAAAATGGTTCAAAATTCCATAAATGTATTGAGAGACGGGCTCGAATCCATAAGAGAAGTTTTGCGTGAAATAAAGCCTCCAAAAGAGCAGATGGGAATAAACAGGCTCAAACTTATGACCGACGATTTTACTGCAAAAACTCAAATAGAAACCATTTTGAATATCAATGGTAAAATTGATGTGATAAACTATACATATTGGAATATAATAATTGAAAATACAAAAGAGTCCCTTACAAATGTACTTAAATATGCAAATGCTACAAAGGTTCAGATAAGGATAGATGTGCTCAATAAATTTATTAAGGTTGAAGTCAAAGACAACGGAATCGGTTCCTACTCGATTAAAAAGGGACTGGGACTTAGGGGCATTGAAGAACGTGTCAGCAATGCCAAAGGCAAGGCAATAATAGACGGCTCAGATGGTTTTTCAGTTATAACACTATTGCCAATAGAAGGTGCAAAATGATGACAATAAAAGTATTAATCGCCGATGATGACCCGCTGATAAGGGAGAGCTTGAAAATCATATTGAATATAGATGAGGATATAGAGGTCGTATCATGTGTTGAAGACGGCTTAAAGGCTTGCGAATGCTGTAAAAACGATCATGCCGACGTAGCGCTTATAGATGTAAGGATGCCTGTATTAAATGGGGTGCAGGCTGCCAGGGAAATATGCCAAAGCACTGATACGAAAGTCCTTATACTCACGACATTTGATGATGATGAATATATTGTCGACGCGATAAAGAGCGGTGCGAGTGGATATCTTCTTAAAAACAACACGCCGGACAAGATAATATCTGCGATAAAGATGGTATATGGAGGCAACTCCGTAATACAGGATGTAGTATTAAATAAAATAAAAGAAGGGCTCAAAGATAAAAAAAGAAAAATTGATGATGCTCTTTTTTCCAGACGAGAAATAGAGATCATGCAGCTTATCGCGCAGGGGTTATCAAACGGCGAAATCGCCGAAAAATTATACATATCCAAAGGCACGGTTAAAAACTATATAACCGCCATACTAAATAAAACAGGACTCGCGCACAGGACCCAGATTGCAATTTTCTATCTTAATAGCGGCGATTCTCCTCTGGGATAAATTTTTTAACTTCAATTCGTAATTTGAAATCAGGAATAAATAGGATTATGTTATTTTGAGCA
>JASEJN010000098.1 GCA_030016385.1 Clostridiales bacterium
GGTTTTTCATTCGCAATTTTTACCAGTAAAAAAGCTAGCACAACGAGTTAAATTATATTTGAATTATAACATTATTAAGATAAATTAACAAATAATGGTGGCAGTAGGACAGGCACAGGGACGGTTAATAAAAACTCATATGGCTGAAAAAAACAGGAGAATTTATTAACCGTCCCTGATCCTGACTGTTGAAAGATTTGTTAACCGTCCCCAATTGCTAACCTTTTCTGAATGTCTCCACATATTCTGCAAAATTCCAATTGCCTATGAATTTATTTGCAGCATTATAACCGGAATTAAAAAGAGCGGTACATTTTTTACGGCTTAGACTAAACTCCGTTGCTTTTGTTCCCGATGTTGAAATAGGTATAGTCCTTACGAAATCTTTATTCTTCAAGTGTATTTCTTCATGCTCTTCTATCATTGTATCTATGATATCCAGAGTAAATGAAACGATGTCTGATTTGCCGGACCCGGTCCTTGACACTTTGGATCCTAAAAGTTTAAAACCTATTGTAGGCCATCTCGGTTTTTTATTAACGTCGAAGATCCATATGGGGAATTTGCTGAGTACCCCGCCATCGACGATGTAACTGCATCCTGTGCTGTATTTTAACTTAACGGGCTTAAAGAAAAACGGTATGCTTATACTCATTCTTACAGCTCTTGCAATGTCGAATTCCATAGGGTCCATACCGTATTTGACGAGATCATCGGGCAAAATGAGCAAATCTTTTTTTGTTATATCTGCCGCAACGATTTTAAGACGGGATTTTCCTTTGACTGAAACATCTTTAAATTTTGTTATGCCTTTCTTTTTAAGATTGTTCCTCATCCACTTCTCAATATAATTGCCGCTATAGATGCCCTTATCTATAAGAAAACATAAAGGCTTTCCAAGCAGAGGTATCGACTGAAGCCCGCCTTTGTCCAGCAAGCTTTCAAAATCCATCTCAAAGATGATTTTTTTGAGTTCATCTCTGGTATATCCCGCAGCTATCATGGCGGCGACCATGGAGCCTGCCGAAGTTCCTGCAACATTGTTCCAAACATAACCTTTTTCCTCAAGGCAGCACAATGCCCCGACAAGTGCTATGCCTTTAACCCCTCCGCCGTCAAATACGGCATCAGCCTTTAACACAGTAATCCACTCCTATTGATATAAAAATAAATGCATAAGTGCATTCTATATATGATATGAAGGATAAGAAGAATATGTTAAAATATTTTTAGAAAAATATAGATTACGGTTAATATATATTGAAAGGATAGATAATAAAATGGACTTTAAGGAAGTACCGGCTGAAGAAAAAGAGAAATACTTCATCGATAAATATAGAAGCAAAGTAAAATTTGCAGGACCCCATCATGGCAGGATAAAGCAGATACAATCGTTGATAAGCAATACAAAGCCTAACCCCAACAGGTTTTTTATTATAGAAGGCATATGGGCGTGCGAAAAAGCTCTTGAATATAACCTTCAGATAGAAGCGTTCCTGTTTTGCCCGGAGCTTATATTCAGCAGCGAATCCATAAAAATAGTGGATGACTTTATAAATGCGGCAAATGATTCGTATATGGTTTCAAAAAAAGTTTTATTAAAAGTAAGCGAGAGGGACAATCCCGATGGCTTGCTTGCCATATGCAGGCTTCCCGTGCATACTATAGACGATATAAGGCTTAAGGACAGAAACATAATAGTCGTACTTGACGGCCTTGAGATACCGGGGAATATCGGAACTATAATAAGGGCGGTTGACGGTGCGGGGGGAGATGGCATACTTATATGCAACCACAAGGCCAGGCTCACACATCCAAAATTAATAAAAAGCAGCCAGGGGTCCAATTTTAAAATACCTGTAATAGAACTTGATACAGATGAGGCGATAAAATGGCTGAATAAAAACGACTTTAGCATAATACTCACGGATACAAGAGCTGAAAGGGGATATTATGAAGAAGGGTATGAGGGAAGGGTTGCAATAGTTGCAGGAAGCGAGAAATACGGTATATCCGAAAAGTGGTATGACAATCGTCATAAAATGGTCTCTATACCGATGCATGGGGATTGTGACTCTTTAAACGTTGCTATTGCTACATCGATAGTATTGTATGAGGCAAAGCTCAAACAGGAGGGCAAGATATAATAGTATTCTTCGAATATAAATATAACCTTAAAAGAAGCATGTACCGTGGAGTTTTTGCATGCTTTGTATGATAGAATCATCAAAGCTTAAAAATCTTATGCGGTACATGCCGGTAATTTAAGGTCATACCCTTTTTCTTACAATGAAATTATCCTGAAGAAGCAGCCAGTTCTGAGGGAAATCCTTCCCCAGCACCCAGTAATAGAAACCACGTATCCCAAGCTCTTTTACAAGGTTAAACTTTGCCTGTATGCTCCTCGCATCTTCAAACCATACTTCATGCCGTCTCCCCTGTGAATCGGTATAATTATAATGTGGAGATTGTGCAGTCGTATCGTATTGTATGGCTACATTGTTCCTTGCAGCTCTCATTATCGCTTCCTGCATGCCTATCGATTCTGCAAATTTGCCGCCGGGAACATAAGGAAGAGTCCAGTCATATCCGTATAGAGGGATGCCCATCATAATTTTATCTTTTGGCACTACGGATATCGCGTATTCCATTACTCTTCTTACCTGATCTATCGGAGCTACTGGAAGAGGAGGGCCGCCTGACCATCCCCATTCATATGTCATAAAAAATATGAAGTCCACAATTTCACCTATAGCTTTATAGTCATGCCCTTCATATAATATACCCTTTTGATCTCCCGATATTTTTGGGGCAAGAGCCGCTGATATAAAAAAGTTTCTCTGCCTTAATCTTTCTGCTGCTTTTCTTAAAAAATCAGTATATCTTTCGCGGTTTTCAGCGCCAAGATATTCAAAATCGAAATCAAGGCCCAAATAGCCCTTGCGTGTCATTGTGGAAATAGCCTGATCCAGTACTTTATCCTGCAATGACGGGTTTGATAATATCGTAGTTGCAAGGCCCCTTTTGAATGTTCCTCCTTCAAAGTTTGTCAGGACCATAAGCGGTACCGTACGATGCCTATATGCCGCATTAATGAGAGGCTGGTCTTGAATATCCGTAGTAATGCTTCCGTCAGATCTTACAGCATATTTAAATATAGAAAGATAAGTAAGATTATCTGCGACTTTATCTATCTCGGATGGCGCCCTTTCAGGGCCTGTTATCAGCGGGTCTATATAAGCTCCGACATCCACAGTCATCCTTGGTCTTTGAGGTATATACAGCCTCATTCCTGCGTATATCTTATTGGGATCCGTTATCGAATTTATTCTCAAAATTTCAGAAACAGGAATATTATACTGCCTTCCGATCTGGTAGAGGCTTTCTCCCGGTTCCACGAAGTGGTAGCTCCCCCAAATCGGTATAACAAGCGTCTGCCCGACAACTAAGTCATCGGGGTTTGGCACCATGTTCGACTGTATCAGCCGCTCCAATGGTATGCTAAACATCCGTGCGATGCTAAACAGCGTGTCGCCGGATTTGACTACATATATCTGCAACAAATTTCAGCTCCTTTTATCACAGTATATTACTATGATATTCAGTGAAAACTTAAGCTGTTACAGAAATTTTTGCACTTAAAAATGTATAAAAAATTCGATTCGTAATATAAGTTTATGTTATTTTGAGCGTTAGACAGGCTGATAAAAAATTAAGAAGAGCACGTAATGATATACCTTGCACCACCATAGATAACTTATTATTCAGCCATGATCTGCCGACCATGACCAAACAGTTCATTATCTATGATAATGGTTCGTTCGAACGTTCAAGATATCTGATCGATCATATAATACCTCACGGCACTATATGATCGAGAAAACATGTGGCCTGATGTTAAAATCAATACCCTGAATGCTCTTAGCTCGACCCTGCATGATAAGTTGGGACACCGCTGCAATCAATAATATCAGTATATTAACTTATACCCACATATTGGTGTAAATACACCAGTAAAGAGTTACAATCAATATATCAGTATGTCGACTGCAGTAAAGCCTTTCCCCACCATGCAGAATCTTCCCTCCGGCTGCATACAAGCCTTTCGACCTGTATGAAACCTTTGGCCGGCTCATATATACCCCATTTAGAGCATATATAAGTCTTGGCTCCACCATTACGTACCCTTCGTTATTTATAATAACCAATTATAAAAATAAAATACTGGTATTATAATCCATTTGATGATTCCTCTTTTCATAATATTCTCCATATAATTTATCTTCAATTTGTAATATGAAATCAGGCATAAATAGGATTATGTTATTTTGAGCGACGAATGAACATTATGAGAGTTTTGATAAGTTCTTGGCCTGCTGCCGCATAAGAATCCTTAGAGCTTTTGATTGTCTGAGTGAAGATAAGTTTCAAAAGCTCTTGGATTCTTAAGGCGGCTGGCCTTAGAACTTATAAAACTTGAATTTAGCGAATGAGTGTCCAAAATAACATAGAGCTCATATCGCGAATCGAAGATTCAACTTTTTTCGTCTTGATTTTTTATATACCGTATGTTATTATAATTTTGTTATTGCGCCGCTGTGATGGAATTGGCAGACGTAGTGGACTCAAAATCCACCGCTGGCAACAGCGTGCCGGTTCGACTCCGGCCAGCGGCACCATCAAAAATCCATGTGTTAGGATTTGGACTTGCACATGGATTTTTTTGTCTGCTTATGATAAAATTTATATATGAATTTTGGTAGTATGCTATATCGGGAGGTACGTGATGATAACAGAAACATTTGATGACAAAACGGAAGCCATTATCAACCCGGATAGTTGTTATGGAAAACGGAATAAAATTTGTGACATTTGCATCGTAACTTTCTCGAATATTGTAGTTGAAAATATTCTTGCAGATTTTAACTGTACGCAAATCGCTTCAATCGGCTCGGTGAATGGCAACATCCCCATTTTTAAGTTTGTATATAAAGGTAAGGAATTTGCATTTTATATGACGTTGATATCTTCGACCGGGTCTGGAACATGTATTGAAGAAGCACATTGTTTAATCGGCGCAACAAAATATATTATGTTTGGCGCTTGCGGAACATTAAACAAAGCGATCACTGCAGGAAAATTGATTATTCCCACACATGCATACCGTGATGAGGGATTTTCTTACCATTACGCCAAGGCAAAGGATTATATTGAAATAAGAAACTCCAAAAAAATTGCTCGGGTTTTTGATAAACTTGGCTTGCCTTACGTTATGGGAAAGACGTGGACCACTGACGGCATTTACCGTGAGACAAGGGGCAACATGGAAAAAAGAAGATCGGAAGGCTGTATTGCCGTAGAGATGGAATGTGCTGGCGCTCAGGCAGTATGCGATTTCAGGGGGTTGGAATTCTACGATTTTTTAATAAGCGGAGATCTGCTCGATGCTCCCGAGTGGGATAGAAGAATTCTCGGAGGCAGCGAGGAAAGGGGCCATCAGCTCAGCAATTTTTATATTGCGCTTGAGCTCGCAACAAGAATATAGCATACTTTAGCGGCTTTGAATCCTTAATGGCTATTCATCAGGATATTTCAATGGCGCAGGTAATTATGTCCTTCAAGGATAAATATTGCAGATAAGCATAATAGAAAGTATAGTAAGCCACCCATGCCATGAAGGGAACATTTCGCATATTGTAGAGAATGTTTCCTTTTTAATCGCTTTTACAGTTATCATATCATGAAAAAATTTTATAATTACTTACTTCGACTCGCAATATGAGTTTATGTTATTTTGAACACTCATTCGCCAGATTCAAGTCTTGTAAGT
>JASEJN010000099.1:0-1079 GCA_030016385.1 Clostridiales bacterium
GCCCAATGCCCTTTGATGTCTGTAAATTGCTTGGCTGTTGTTGTGTTTGTCGGAACAGCCAAAGCGGTTGCTGCAATACTTGATACGAGCATTAATATCGCAATGATTAATGCTGATATCTTTGAAAACCGCTTTTTTGTACCTACAAGCATCTCAATCATATTCATCCTCCTCTTATTTTAATTTTTGGCAATTACTATTGCCTTATATATCTGAATTTCAGGAGACAAGATTTCCCCTAAAAATTCATTCTTTATGTTTTGAGAAATAACATTTTTAAATAATTTTGTATTAGAATTTGGCGTTTCAATTCCTTATAGGTAGGCTAAAAACCTAAACTGAAGTCGGAAATCGGATGTCTGATGTCTGAACTTGTTTCGACTTCTATCAACAAATTAAATTTCTGACCTCTCACCTCTTTTTTTCTGACTTCCGCTTTCCATAGGTAGGCTAAAAACTCCCACATTGTGTGGTTTTGCTATTTGTCATTAAGGTTTCAATCCCTTATAGGTAGGCTAAAAACGAAGAATTATATAAAATGTCTATGCAGCACAAATTCGGGTTTCAATCCCTCATAGGTAGGCTAAAAACAGGCAATTAAAACGAAAACAGCAAACAGGGTTTACACGTTTCAATCCCTCATAGGTAGGCTAAAAACTGCTTCAGCTAACTATCAGCAAGAGCCTATTGATATGTTTCAATCCCTCATAGGTAGGCTAAAAACTTAATGCAGCATGTTTATAATACAGGTAATTTTAAAGTTTCAATTCCTTATAGGTAGGCTAAAAACTGGCTATCACCTATATCTTTGTTTTGGAAACAGCTGTTTCAATTCCTTATAGGTAGGCTAAAAACTCAAAAGCAGAGCGCTGAGAAAGTATGTAAATTCAAGTTTCAATTCCTTATAGGTAGGCTAAAAACTAAGGCCATGATGAGTCTCCTCTTTGGTTCAAAGACGGTTTCAATTCCTTATAGGTAGGCTAAAAACCCCCAGGGACGCAAGAACCGCCAGGTCCTCTATGGGTTTCAATTCCTTATAGGTAGGCTAAAAACGAGCAGCTCGTCTATCTTGGCCTCCT
>JASEJN010000099.1:1176-2994 GCA_030016385.1 Clostridiales bacterium
TTGTTTCAATTCCTTATAGGTAGGCTAAAAACGCGAAATGGCCGGAGCTGCATTGGCGGTAATATTTGGTTTCAATTCCTTATAGGTAGGCTAAAAACGATAAACTTTTTTAGCCTTACTGCTGTTTGCTCCTGTTTCAATTCCTTATAGGTAGGCTAAAAACTCAATACGATATTGCAATGTTTGCTGTTTTTCTTCGTTTCAATTCCTTATAGGTAGGCTAAAAACTTATTACAGAAAATAACTATAAATCCAAGTTAGGAGGGTTTCAATTCCTTATAGGTAGGCTAAAAACTTTGTACTAAATTCACAAACCACATAGTTACATCAGTTTCAATTCCTTATAGGTAGGCTAAAAACCGCTGTTACCTGCGCAAAGCTTGCAAGAATAAAATAGTTTCAATTCCTTATAGGTAGGCTAAAAACTCTGTCACTGCTGTCTTTATCGAATAACAGCCATAGTTTCAATTCCTTATAGGTAGGCTAAAAACCTTGCCTTTGAAACAGATGGATATTTAAAGCAACCTAGTTTCAATTCCTTATAGGTAGGCTAAAAACTTTTTAATGATCCCTGGGAGTTTAGCTTCAAAGACGGTTTCAATTCCTTATAGGTAGGCTAAAAACTCTATGACTGTTTTCTCTTTTTCTTCTTCTACTTCAATGTTTCAATTCCTTATAGGTAGGCTAAAAACATCTTGATACCAATGAAGAATACAACAGGATCAGGGAGTTTCAATTCCTTATAGGTAGGCTAAAAACAAAAATTTTTTCACACATTATCACTTCCTTGTTACGGGTTTCAATTCCTTATAGGTAGGCTAAAAACTGCATTGCGTGCTGGTGCAAGTGCAAATTATTTGTGTTTCAATTCCTTATAGGTAGGCTAAAAACTTAAATCCCTTCAATGAACCGATTATAGAAAAAGGCGTTTCAATTCCTTATAGGTAGGCTAAAAACCTATCCCTCTTGTTCCATACTTTATAGCGCTTATAGCGTTTCAATTCCTTATAGGTAGGCTAAAAACACAGCAAAGAAGCAGATATTACAGAAGCAGAAATTAGTTTCAATTCCTTATAGGTAGGCTAAAAACGAATTTGTATCCCAGTGCAACAGACTATTTTGTTGTTCAGTTTCAATTCCTTATAGGTAGGCTAAAAACTAGTCTACTTGTAGCTTTACAAGCAGTTCCTCTGCATCGTTTCAATTCCTTATAGGTAGGCTAAAAACTATAAAAGCCTGTGGTAATGAGATATTGTGTTTTCCGAGTTTCAATTCCTTATAGGTAGGCTAAAAACTCCTTGTCTAGTTCTTCCATTGCAAGTCGTAAATCGTTTCAATTCCTTATAGGTAGGCTAAAAACTATTTTATTATTGCAAGCTTTGCGCAGGTAACAGCGGGTTTCAATTCCTTATAGGTAGGCTAAAAACAAAGCCTTCTCTGTTTTTATTTCTCTCATACCATTCCTGTTTCAATTCCTTATAGGTAGGCTAAAAACCAGATTAAACAGAAATATAGAAAAGCTATTAGAAAAAGTTTCAATTCCTTATAGGTAGGCTAAAAACACTCCTTATTCTTGGGTATATGTATCGCCAGGTTTATAGTTTCAATTCCTTATAGGTAGGCTAAAAACCCTGATAATCACTGGGCAATAAAAGATATTCAGTGGGCGTTTCAATTCCTTATAGGTAGGCTAAAAACGTTTGTTCTTCATCAAATGACGGAAATACAAGTAAAGTTTCAATTCCTTATAGGTAGGCTAAAAACTCCTTATTCTTGGGTATATGTATCGCCAGGTTTATAGTTTCAATTCCTTATAGG
>JASEJN010000099.1:3092-3912 GCA_030016385.1 Clostridiales bacterium
GGTAGGCTAAAAACTCTCTATTAATTGTGACTGCAACAATTTGTCCATCAGTTTCAATTCCTTATAGGTAGGCTAAAAACCGGCATTTCGGGATATTTCGATGATTTCTTTATTGCGTTTCAATTCCTTATAGGTAGGCTAAAAACTCGCTGCTCTGGATGCAAAGGCAGATTATATTCCATGTTTCAATTCCTTATAGGTAGGCTAAAAACAACTAAAGCGAACAAAAACTTCTCCTCTGCTCTCTAAGTTTCAATTCCTTATAGGTAGGCTAAAAACATAGTAGAACCTAAGCAGTTCGGAATTGTTATCACAGTTTCAATTCCTTATAGGTAGGCTAAAAACATATACATATAAAGGTCTTATATCATATTTTTGTACGTTTCAATTCCTTATAGGTAGGCTAAAAACAGCAGCCGCTGAATATTAGAATCCACTAAAAATATTGTTTCAATTCCTTATAGGTAGGCTAAAAACATGTGTAAGTCGTCATTGGTGCCAAATTTGAAACATGTTTCAATTCCTTATAGGTAGGCTAAAAACGAGGCTATGAAAAAGCTAAAAGAAGGATTGAGACAGCCTGGTTTCAATTCCTTATAGGTAGGCTAAAAACGCGGTGTAGTGAAGTGATAAATTTTGGTCCTAATCTTTGTTTCAATTCCTTATAGGTAGGCTAAAAACGCCAGCTTTCGGACGGAACCCGCTTAAAATTTACCGGAGTTTCAATTCCTTATAGGTAGGCTAAAAACGTAATTTTAGTAGGTTTAGGTTATGCTATTGATTTTGTTTCAATTCCTTATAGGTAGGCTAAAAACTCGCT
>JASEJN010000099.1:4007-5800 GCA_030016385.1 Clostridiales bacterium
TATTTCCGTACCTATCAGCTTTAATAGTTTCAATTCCTTATAGGTAGGCTAAAAACTTAATTCCTCCTTCGTATTAAACGAACTAACGTTTGGTTTCAATTCCTTATAGGTAGGCTAAAAACTTGCCGATCAGGTAGAATTTCTGTCACCAAAACAAAAGTTTCAATTCCTTATAGGTAGGCTAAAAACTAATTGTATGCGGATTTCTGGTGCGGTATGTTTTACGTTTCAATTCCTTATAGGTAGGCTAAAAACATTTGTATTGTGCTGTCAATAAGTGTTTGCGAAGCGGGTTTCAATTCCTTATAGGTAGGCTAAAAACTCGGACATACAGGACGGTCTGCATGTCCTATATTGAGTTTCAATTCCTTATAGGTAGGCTAAAAACCATATCCTATCTTCATGTTGTGCTCAACCCCATTCTTGTTTCAATTCCTTATAGGTAGGCTAAAAACGTCAACCCTTTTGGCAGGTATAGCGTTGTATATGCTTAGTTTCAATTCCTTATAGGTAGGCTAAAAACTTGACCCAGGACATGGGGGAACAGATCCGGGAGCAGGTTTCAATTCCTTATAGGTAGGCTAAAAACTGCAAACTGCGCATCTTTTACCAATTCCACGTTCGTAGTTTCAATTCCTTATAGGTAGGCTAAAAACTTAATTCCTGCCCACAGTCCTTGCCCCCATGGCCTGTTTCAATTCCTTATAGGTAGGCTAAAAACCTTATTTCAAAAATTTTAGGACATTCACAAATCGGAAGTTTCAATTCCTTATAGGTAGGCTAAAAACCCGCGTGAAAAGAACATGCAAGCTGATCAGCTTGCGTTTCAATTCCTTATAGGTAGGCTAAAAACCAGGAAACACAGGAAGGAGCCGAGCAACAGCAAACGTTTCAATTCCTTATAGGTAGGCTAAAAACTACCGCATGCAGGTACTTTTTATCATGGTGAAGGATTAGTTTCAATTCCTTATAGGTAGGCTAAAAACCGGGCTTACCTGCTTCAAAATAAGTTCTAAAAATATGTT
This sequence comes from Clostridiales bacterium, assembly GCA_030016385.1. NCBI lineage: Bacteria > Bacillati > Bacillota > Clostridia > Eubacteriales > Clostridiales bacterium. The sequence continues at coordinate 5,033 of JASEJN010000099.1, forward strand.
TCAATTCCTTATAGGTAGGCTAAAAACCAGGACGGGCAAGGGAAAAGATACTTGGTTGTTTTGTTTCAATTCCTTATAGGTAGGCTAAAAACCCAGAGGCGGTTATACCTATCGAAAAGCTTACTTATAGTTTCAATTCCTTATAGGTAGGCTAAAAACTTATTTCTTTAACTCTCAATAAAACCTGCTCTCTTGTGTTTCAATTCCTTATAGGTAGGCTAAAAACAAGCTACCGGCCAGGTTGGATACATCAGCGGGAAAAGTTTCAATTCCTTATAGGTAGGCTAAAAACGTCATGCGCTTGCGCTCTTCCTCGACACGGATCTCTTGTTTCAATTCCTTATAGGTAGGCTAAAAACCCCATTTAAACATACACTATAAAAGCATTTCTTTCGTTACATATTTCCTGTCCATGTCAAGCTTATAGCTTAATTATATGCAAACAACATTATTAAGTCAATACTTTTTAAAAAATTTATAAAGCTGAAAATTTCGTCGTTCCTCCGGACTTTTTGCACTATTAAAGGTCGACGACAAAAATCAGGAACCTTTAAAATATTATTATACATTTTCATTATGTATATTCGACATAAAAGTGAAAAATCCTTCTTTTTATCAAAAATTTTTTACAAATCATTAATTTTTTTAACCCACATCTTCTCAACAAAAAACTCCGGGAATTTCTTAAAAATAATCCAATATTTTTAATGTATTGCCTATATTTACGCAATTCCTGTTATTGTTATGTTATTGATATTTCTTAATTCC
>JASEJN010000100.1 GCA_030016385.1 Clostridiales bacterium
TTGAATCTGGCGAATGAGTGTTCAAAATAACATAAGCTCATATTACGAATCGAAGTATATTTATATTATATTATTCAAATTATTAAATTCATATACAAAAATGTAAAATTATATTTCCTTGGAAATATAATTTTACATTTTTCTATTTTAAATCAGCTGATGCTGCAATATTTAAAAAATACATATGATACTCATCTTTCCAGTCATTTTCGTCCATATAAAAAGCGAATCTGTAAAAAGTATCACCTTTGTCCATAACAAATACCTCAAATGCTTTAGTATATTTCTTATTCTCTACTTCTTTGCTGTATTTAAGAAGGTATCCGCTAAGTCCGTTTATTTTTATCTGTTCTATCGTATAATATTTAAAAGATACGGTACCGCTCAGGCTGTTGTTTCCATCGGATATAAACTTTGAAAGAGGTATATTAATGTTCCATATTTGCACAAAACCGCGAATTTTTTTATCATCCGATGCGAAATCATTATGATACAGAATTTCATTCCCTGCAAATTTTTGTTCGGATGTTTTCCAGGATAATGGAAGTTTGTATGTAAATTTCCCACTAAAACCGGTATATTCTTTAAACTTTTCATCCTCAGTTTGGGAGTTTGTTGAAACACCTGCCGATCTATAAAATACTGAAATGATTATAACACATAACATCATGCAATAAATTACAAGTGTAATTTTTTTTGTACTCTTTAAACAGCTAAACACGATTTTCAAGCCCCCAGTCATTTATTCATACCCAGGTGCATATTTTATGTTTGAAGAATATATATGTACCCTTCATACCCTTTCGATGTTTCAATTTCGGTATGAATAAGCCTGTAATGTTTTAAATAACACAACGAAAATTTTAAGCAAAACCCAAACATAAAGACAGGTAGAATAAATGAACCCTGCCTGTCTTTATGTTGTATTATTTCTTTTCAATTACTTTACATTATTTTTCCTGTTATAGGGTCATATATCATAATCCAGTATCCGTCGCCGTGATCATCCCCCGATATCCACCTCATAAATCCGGTTTTTCCTTCATAAGGCTGCTCAGGCGGAATATTTCTTCCATGTATGCCATATAAAAGTGCTATGACATTTTTATTTCCGTCATATTTGATGCCAAAAATATAATGTCCTGACTTTCGTATATATTTATAGTAGTTGAACATAGGATTGTACATCATCGGGTAAAAAACAAGGTCATAGCACGGATACATCGTCATCTTGTAGCCATCTCTCTTATATTTATCCATAGTTACTTTCCACATCGTGCAATCTTTGAGATCGCCGTGTTTTCCCACCTTCTCATAATCTTCCAGTATATCCTCGAGCATTTTCCTTATTATCTGCCTGTAATTAGATTTATAATAATCCATGTACACACATTTATCATAGCCATACACCGGACATTTAAAATAATGCTTATGTTTCTCATCATTTTTATGCCCTGTTCTGATTTCCTCTTCGGGTTCAATTTCCTCACTATCTGCCTGATTCTCGTCCTCTCTTTCACTCTTACTTGCGGTCACGTCATAGTCCTTTGTATCTTCCTCTTTTTCTATATCTTCCCTTTCCTGCTCATCCGATTTCTGAGCCTCTTCCTTTACTTCATGATCTTCTGTAATTCTATCATCGGCCTGCACATTTTCTTCCGCTTGGGCCTTAGGTGTTTCCTCGGCAGGCGTTTCTTCAAAATGTGATTCCTGCACTTTATTCTCGCTCTTTGCTATCTCCGCCTCTTTTTCAGGGACATCCTCCGGCTTTTCAGCGCTGTTTGCTTCATTATTTTCTCCGCTTTCAATAATCTTTTTAATTTTTTGCTCATATTCATCAAATTTTTTTGCTTCTCCCGTTTTTGCAGTATCCTCTTTGTTTTCAGAATCCTTCTGCTGCTTTTTGGTTTCAAGGAGCCTGTATCTCCATTCAAACTTTTCCTTGCTCATATAGCCTGCAAGAGGCGCTATTATATCCGCCGTATCCTTTCTCTCCGCGACTACTGCCGCTCCATTGAATTTTTCTATCGGAGTTTTTGAATTAAATGCATTTAGAGAGCCGGATTCCCATGTAGATTCTCCCCTTCCAAGTTCATCTATGTTCATTATTCCAAGATATACCGTACAATCTTTATCATCCTGATGGCTTATCAAATAACATTTATAAAGGCATTCAGCGGATTCGAAAAACTTTAAATTCTGTACATACATCGTAACCTTGCTCTTATCGTTTCTTGTCTCTATCTTGGCATACCCTGTCGGCGGCCTGTCGGGACTTATGCCATAACCCTTGTCTTCTTCCTGAAATATAATAAAGAATCTATTGTAACTTTTTCTGGCTGACAATTGATTCCCTCCCGAAATAAATTTATTCATTATAATATATGTACGATTACTTCTAAAGAGACAAAAAAAGAAGGTAATATCCTTCTTTTTTTTGTTTATTTAACTTTAATGCTTGGCTAACCTAAATGTTAGTCAAATCCATAATATTATGAATTGAAGCCGCGCACAGCCGATATTTTATATATCTCATTCGAAAGAGAAGCAAATTCGCATATGGAAAGCGTTTCACCCCTTCTTGTGGGGTCGATATTGCTATTTTCAAATGCCATATACAATTTTTCTTTTGAAATTCCCATGCATTTTAAAGCATTTGATAACGTTTTTCTCCTCTGATTGAAAGAATACCTGATCACATTGAAAAACAAATCCACATTGGTTGCATATACAGGAGGTTTTTTATAAACATCAAGTTTTATTATTGCCGATTCAACCTTTGGACTTGGCACAAAGAAATGAGGAGGAACGATCGATACAATATCAGGCTTTGAATAATACTGAACAAGCAATGATAACGCTCCATAATCCTTCCCTCCGGGAACTGCCACCATCCTTTCGGCGACTTCTTTTTGAACCATGAGTACGATATTTGAAACATTGAGATTTTCACTAAAAAATTTAGAAATAAGAGGAGTAGTTATATAATACGGCAGATTAGCACAGATATAAAACGGCTCTTCTAAATATTCTTTTGACAATTTGTTAAGGTCCGTTTTAAGTGCGTCGCCATGATATAGTTCTATGTTATCATAACCTTTAAGAATCTCGTTTAAAATAGAGATTAAATGATCATCTACCTCTATTGCCAGTACCCTTTTGGCACGCCTGGCTATTTTTTCAGTAAGTGTTCCTATTCCCGGACCTATCTCAAGCACTGAATCCTCATGTCCGAATCCTGCTGCATTTACGATTGTATCCAGTGTGCTATCATCTTTTAAAAAGTTCTGTCCCAATCTTTTATTAAATTTAAATTTGTATTTTTCTAAAATATCCCTTATCCTGATATTCCTTAATAAATCATCCAAATTCACAACCACCCTTAAATTTATATCTTGCTCAAAGCGCTGTTAAATTCTTCCCTTGTAACCCCATAATTATTTAGCCTCGATAGAAATTGCTTGCAATTGCCATAGCCGATTCCCAGTATTCTCCCCATCTTCGCCCTTTTCTTGCTTGAATCGGGAGTGCACTCCAGCCCATTTTTTATCAGATCATCCACCGTGAATTCCTGCCTTTTTTCTATAGCTTCCACCCTTGCCCTGTTCAGGGCATCGATTATATCTTCAGGCTTTGCATTTTCAACTCCGATATCCCCATCTTTCATGGCATTTTGAACAGGTAAAAATGCATGTCTGCACCCGGGGACTTTTCTGCTTATATATTTTCTTATCCTTTCTCCTGCATAATCAGGATCAGTAAGGATTATAACGCCCCTTCTTAAATTTGCAAAATGAATCCTTTTTAGTGTATCCTTTGGAAATGAATATCCCCCTGTTACGATTATCTCCGCATCGACAGCTTTTTTTACAGCTAAATAATCATCTCTTCCTTCTACGACTATGACTTCCCTTATCACCTTATTATCCCCGCCTTAACATTTAGTAAAGTTAATAATAAATACAGCAGGGTAATCCACCCTGCTGTATTTATTATACCATCACATCATTTTAAAATATACACCTTTACGTAATGCGTTCGCCATTTTGTGTATTCCGATGAGCTGCTGTCAAAGAACAAATCGATAATATTTCCTTTTACAGCACCTCCTACATCTTCTGCAATGGCATATCCGTATCCTTCAATCCACAGCCTGCTCCCCAGCGGGATAACATTCGGGTCCACCGCTGCAGTGCTCCATTTGCTCCCGTCCGAATATCTCCTCGGCTTTACACCTGTTGCGGTATTTCCTCCTACCTTTCCTGTACATTCAATAGTATCTGAATAGGATGTAGCCTTCATGGTAATCACCCTATTAAATTTTATCGTTTCTCCTCTGGAAGCAGGACGCCAATCTAATGTCCCGACTGCAATTAAATTGCTTAAGGCCGGCTTATTGATTTTCTCACCGACAATCTCGCGTTTTTTTTCAACGCCATCTTCATAAGTTATCTTAATTGTGGTCATCTTTTCGCCATTACTGCCGTTTCGCAGTACCTTTTCTACTCCTCTCTCCCATTCTGGCATTTCCTTTATTTCCTTTACATATGCAATGTTTTGCTTTTGAGTTATCTCTTTCTCAGTAACTCTGACGATTTTAACAGACAAATTTCCCGACACTATCGTATTTGTATCCGGATAAACCTTATCTTTTTCGCTTACTTTGATACCTTCCGATATTAACAAATCTTCAACGGTCTCCGCCGCTGATAAAAACTGCAGCTCTTTTCCATCGATAAATACCTTTACCGGAACTGCCCTTTTAATGACTATTTTCATACCATCCTTAACAGCGCTTTTAAGAAATGGAGAAACTTTATCCTTTTGGTTTAGTTGTATTTTGTTTTCCTTAAGTACGTCTTTTACCGTCCCCTTGAATGTGACAACATCCTTTTTGCCGTCATTTTCGTATATAGCAACAGCTTTTTGTGATGCTCCCACCATTATCAAAACAGCCGATACTATAAGTATTGCCACAGACACACAAAGTCCGGTAATTACCCGGTTGTTTGAAAAACAAGCCAAAGGTTTATTCTTCAAAACAATCTTCATATATAGCAGACCTCCTTTGCGGAGATTGGAGTAGCTTGTTGAATTATACTATAGTAGAAATAATATGTCAAATTTGCCATAATGTTTACACAGTTTTCACTTTCTTATTTTTTTCATAAATGCCATATACAAAATTATATCCATCTAATTTTATTATATACAATTAGTTGCTTGTACATGCCTTCAATTTCATGTAATAACAATAAAGAACCTTTCTAATCGTGAATTTGCTATGAAAATGCCCATTAAGAAAGTATATCTTAGATTTGTAATTTAGGATTATGTTATTTTGAACACTCATTCGGCAGATTCAAGTTTTGTAAGTTCTAAGGCC
>JASEJN010000101.1 GCA_030016385.1 Clostridiales bacterium
CACTCATTCGTCGCTCAAAATAACATAATCCTATTTATGCCTGATTTCAAATTGCAAATTGAAGTTTTATTTTATTTTTTATTGACGTATGTGTAATTACTGTATATAATATGTATATACAGTAATTACTATATATAGGGTATCTGAATAATAAGGAGACACGCATGCGATGGATATCATTATTTCTAATTCCTCTGAGGAACCGATTTATGAACAGATTGCAAAACAGATTAAGAATCTTATAATGAGCGGAAAACTCTGTGAAGGCCAGATGCTGCCGTCCATAAGAAGCCTGGCAAGGGAACTTCAAATAAGCGTGATAACGACAAAGAGGGCTTATGAGGAGCTTGAGAGAGACGGCTATATTGTTACAAGGCCAGGCAAGGGCACATATATTTCAGCTCAAAATAAGGAGTTCATGAAGGAAATGAGGCTGAAGATCGTAGAAGAGAAACTTTCCGAAGCAGTTGATGCAGGGAAGTCCATCGGCCTGAATTTGGAGCAAATGCAGGAGATGCTAAAGCTCCTGTATGAATAAAGCCGCATATAGTTTAAATGACAAGGGAGGTATTAAAGTGGAACCTATACTGGAGGTTAAAAATCTAAGAAAAAATTATAAGGATTTCAGCCTGAAGGATATAAGTTTTAAACTCGACAGAGGTTATATAATGGGGTTTATAGGCCCGAATGGCGCAGGCAAAAGCACGACTATAAAGCTCATCATGAATCTTTTAAAAAAGGATGGCGGGAAGATCAATTTTTATAATACCATATGTTTCAATATTGACCGCAATCAACAGTGACGAAAAAAACAAAGCCGAGCCTATGCTGATCAGCCTGCCCATCGATAGATCCCTTATAGTAAGGGCAAGGTATGTATCCGTATTTATATATGCAGCAATCGGCACGATTGAGTATGTCTTAATGGAAGCGGCTTTTGATATGCTTAAAATATCTATAGAATTAAAACCTATAACTTTTGATATTCTATCAATATCAATATTAGGGCTTGCAATATGTTATGGCATACTCTTTCCAATAACTTATAAATTCGGGTATGGTGCCGGAAGAATTATCAACTTTATTATGGTCTTTATAATATTCTTCGGAATAAATAGTGCAATAGGTGCAGCAAAGAAATATACTGCATCAAAATCCATAATGGACTTTTCAAACAGCCTGTCACGAGGCGATATCGTAACGGGGGTATTGATATTGGCGCTTGTCATATATACATTATCATATTTTTTTTCAGTCAAATTATATAGAAGCCGTGAGTTTTAATATATGGGGCGTTTAAGCGTCCCATTTTGAACTTTTTTTGATATGATCCGTTACATTTATGAAAGGTGAGCAAATGATGGACGAAGCAGAATTGGTAAATGATGCAAAGAGCGGCGGCAGGGAAGCTTTGAATGTTCTAATAAATGAAAACTACAATACTGTCCTCGGGTATTGCATTAAAATGACGGGAAATACATCATATGCTCAGGACATAGCGCAGGAGACGATGCTGAAGGCGGTTTTGAATATAAAAAAGTTCAGACCCGATTATAAATTTTCATCATGGCTTATAAAAATTGCTGTTAATACATACAGGGATTTTTTAAGGAAAAACAGGATAACGGATTCGATCGATGGAGTGGACCTGTTTGAGCCTGTGAACATAGAAGGGTATGTCATCGACAAGATGTACTGCAAACAGGTCATGGAGATATTGCTGAGTTTACCGTATAAAAAAAGGGCTGTATTTATATTGAAACATTATTACGGGTATAAATATGAAGAAATTGCCAAAATAATGGATTGCCCCATAGGGACCGTAAGGTCAAGGCTTCATTACTGCATCGATTATATACTCGATGAAATGGAAAGAAGGAAAATGATATGAGAAGGGATAAAAAGACCGGTGCTTGTCATAAAGAGGATGATTATGAATCCTGCGAAAATATTAAACTCAGTAAAAAAACAAAAAAGGCATCGGATATGCTTGATATATTTAAAGAGCCTGAAATTTTTGCAAATGCTTCTGAAATCATACGCAAGGCACAAATTATCCGGGCTAAAAGAAGGGATAAAAAAGAGATGATTCTCTTTCTGGCGGTATCATTTGCTTTTGTATTTTTGCTTGCCGCAGCTGCCTTTATCGACATTAAAACGGTAATCGCTGTGGAATGTGCCGTATATTTTGTATTGCCTTTAGCGGCGGTACCTGCGATGGTTCTGAGAAAAGGCGGAATCGAGGTGCGAAAATGAAATATTATATGATCATATTGCTGGCTCTGCTTGTCATATTGCAGGCAGCATGGATTTTTACAGATGCTAAAAGGAGATATGAAAGGTATTACTGGCTGTGGGGTTTGTTCGGGCTTTTGAATGTTCCGTCGTCTCTGATAATATATCTTATCGTGACGAGGCATGGAAACACGACATGCGGAAAATGCGGCGCATCGGTACCGAATAGTTTTAAATATTGTCCAAATTGCGGCAGCAGTTTAAAAAAATTGGTATGCCCCAACTGCGGCATGCCGGTCAATAGAAAATGGATATATTGTCCGAATTGTTCAAGAAAATTAAAGGAGGGATGATCCATGTTTGATAATCTCAGCGCACTGGAAATAATAAAGCTATTAATGCCGTTATTGATAATACAGCTTGCGCTTATGATATTTTCAATGTACAGGCTTTTTAAGGACAAGGCAAAATATCTGCCCAAGTGGGCATGGTTTCTGATAATACTGCTTGGCGAAATCATAGGCTCCCTTGCATTTCTTATATTCGGAAGGGAGAAAGATTAGCATGATAGAAGTCAGGAACTTGACAAAGAGGTATGGCACAATCGAAGTTTTAAAAAATATAAGCTTCAAAATAGAGTCCGGGTCCATTTATGGTTTTTTAGGAAGAAACGGTGCGGGCAAAACGACTACGATGAATATACTCACAGGCCTTTCAGGCTATGATGCAGGAGAAATACTGGTGGATAATATGAATCTTGGTGCAATCAGAAGGAAGATAGGCGGAAAAATAGGATATCTTCCGGAAAATCCGGCTTTTTACAATTATATGAACCCTGTGGAATATTTAAGCTTTATCGCAGACATAAGAGGCATGAAAAATAAAGACAGTCAAATAGGAAAACTGCTGGAGATTGTAAATTTGAAAGATGCCGCAAAAAAGAGGATAGGCCGGTATTCGAGGGGGATGAGGCAGAGGCTTGGGATAGCTTCGGCTCTATTGGGCGATCCTGAGATAGTATTTTTGGATGAGCCTACATCTGCATTGGACCCTGAGGGAAGGCTCGATGTTCTGGACATGATTCTGAAATTAAAAAAGCAGGGAAAGACGGTTTTCCTGTCGACTCATATATTGAATGATGCAGAAAGAGTGTGCGATCATCTGAGCATTATCGATAAAGGCAAAATAATCATATCCGCAAGCTTGGATGAGCTAAAAAAGAAGTACACGCTGCCCATATATGATATTGAATTTGAAAAAGCTTGTGGAGAAATAAAAGACAAGTTTTCTGATATAAGCTGGATAGACAGCATAAAAGTAAAGAACAATACCGCAAGCATTTATGTTAATGATATCGACAAGGCCAAGTCAAGGCTTATCTATGAAACAGAAAGGCTGAACAACCCCGTAATCTCATTCAGGATAAGGGAAAGCAGCCTGGAAGATATATTTATAAGGATGGTGAAGCATGATGCCGAAATTTAAGGCATATTTCAAAAAGGAGATAATCGAATCCGTAAGGCAGTATAAATATATTATAATGGCCGCCGGTATCATATTGTTTGCCATAGCCGACCCTATCATGCTTAAGGTCTTGCCCGAAATGCTTAAAGGCCAGCTTTCCGGTGATATAAGCTCGCTTATCAAGATAGATTTTAATATGGCTGTGCAAAACTATATAAAAGACCTAAGCCAGATATCGTATTTCATAGTAATACTGGCGCTGATGGGAATACTAAGCGATGAGATCTACAAGCATAAGCTTGTTTTTCCATACACAAAGGGCCTAAACCCCGCCGCATTGGTATTATCGAAAGTGCTGCATTATTCTATTGCACTTGTAATATTGATATTTGCCGGTTTTGCAATAAATTATTATTATGCATACACTCTATTTGAAGGGAATGTTATTCCTTTCAGCAAGGTAATGTCATATGCTATGTATATTTCGATCTATTATGTATACACAGTGGTATTGCTTACATTTTTTAGCAGCCTGTTTAAAAAGTCCATACTTGCTGTAATATCACTGCTGGTTGTCGATGCTATATCCGCCGCACTTATGAATATTTCAAAAATATCCGCTTTTATTCCTGCAAGGCTTCTTTCCGTGGCAGGCACGCCTGATATGGCAGATATAACAAAAACAATCGTTTCAGTTGCAATATTATGCATAATATTCTTTACCGCAACAGTGATCAGAATGAATAGAATTGAAAACTTATGACACCAGATGGGAAAAATCAAATGGTAGGCATAAATCACAATACAGATGCACATAACAAAAACAAGTCCGGTTAAGGTTTTAATCTTAAGGAGGACTTGTTTCTGCTTAAAGCTTTTTTACTGCCCTTATCGAGGGATTCCCTCAAACAATCTTCAATAACATCGGCAGTAATTTTGAACGATTTGTTTTTCTTCATTCAACCATCTCCTTTCATTTATCAATCATCTTATTTTAACATTTATCATGTACTATTGCAACATATTTTATGGATTTTTTACAAAGAAGTGGGGGGTGAATCATGTATCCCAAAGCATGCTGCATACATTACGAGCAAGCCATGATGAACGCATTTACAGAAATCGGAAACCGAAAGAAAAAATTATTATTGACTGGAATTTATAAACGTAGTATAATCTAAAATTGCAAGGCAGAAAAATGCGGGGATGGCGGAATTGGCAGACGCGTACGTTTGAGGGGCGTATGGGATGACCGTGCGGGTTCAAGTCCCGCTCTCCGCACCAAAACAGATACCATCTATTGATAAAAGAAATTTTATCGTTAGGTGGTTTTCTTTTTGTCCGAAAGTCCAGCAACACTGCGGCCTCTGGGCTCTAGACGTTTTGTCGTGTATCAAAAGCTGGTGGTTTACAGAGGTGGTTTTCGAAGATTACCAGGATGCGAACCTAAGGCTACAAAGGGCTTATTTATAACGATTTCAAGGCCAAATCGTTAAATTTGAACACCTTTCCTTCATTTACCTCCTTCCTTGAGTTTCCGCAAACTGTAACTAAAAAATGAATGGATCTGTTCGAAATGCCAA
>JASEJN010000102.1 GCA_030016385.1 Clostridiales bacterium
TTAGAACTTACAAAACTTGAATCTGGCGAATGAGTGCTCAAATAACACAAGTTCAAATTACGAATCAAAGCTAAAATATGTACTCTATTACAAAAGCTTGAAATTTGTGCTTTTAGATACAGACAAATAAGGGTATAATTAATAGTGTAGTTCATGTATCATGACAGATCTGCGTATTTCAGCCTGTTTTGCACTGTGCTAATAAATGTATTGAAGCGATATCGATATATGGCCTGTAAAATAAAATACAGGTTTAATTTTTTGAAGAATTTTGAGGCATCAGGGAGGTACAGCAATGTTCATTCATATTGGGAAAAATGTTGTGATCAAAGAGGAGAGCATAATAGCCATTATAGACGTAAAAACCGTAAACAAGTCAAAGTATACAAAACAATTGATAAAAATTGCCGATGAAAATGGAATTTTAAGGAATGCAATGGATGATGAGCCCAAATCATATATACTTGCTGAAGTAGATAAAAAAGATGTATTATACATTTCTTCTATATCCTCGGCCACACTTTGCAGGAGAATTGGTTTTACAAGTACATTACAAACAGAAGGTGATTTGAATGATTAAAAAAGCAGAAGAATATGATGAAAATCAGATACAGGTGCTGGAAGGCCTTGAGGCCGTAAGAAAACGCCCTGGCATGTATATAGGAAGTACAGGTCCAATGGGACTTCATCACTTAGTTTATGAGATTGTTGACAACAGCATAGACGAAGCCCTTATGGGAGCATGTGATAAAATAGAAATCGTTATTCGAAAGGATAATTCGATATCTGTAACCGACAACGGCAGGGGTATGCCCGTCGGTATACATCCTAAAATGAAAATACCTACCGTACAGGTTATTATGACCATATTACATGCAGGAGGAAAATTTGGCGGAGGAGGATATAAAGTATCTGGAGGGCTTCATGGTGTCGGCGCATCCGTTGTTAATGCGCTTTCAGAATGGTGTATCGTTGAAATAAAAAGAGATGGACATATATATAGGCAAAGGTATGAGAGAGGTAAACCTGTTACACCTTTTCAAAAGGTCGGAGACGCAAAAGATACAGGAACAAGGACTATATTTAAACCAGATCCTGAGATATTTGAGGATACGGAATTCGATTATGATACTTTATCCCATAGGCTTAAGGAACTTTCATTTTTAAATAAAGGGATAAAGATAATATTAAAGGACGAAAGAGCCGATAAAGAAGAAGTATATCATTATGAAGGTGGAATAGTATCTTTTGTAAAATATTTAAACAGGAATAAAGAAGTTCTTCATCCTGAACCCATATCGATACAGGGAGAAAAGGACAATACTATAGTCGAGATCGCCCTTCAATATAATGATGGATATAATGAAAATATATTTTCTTTTGCAAATGATATAGATACGACAGAAGGAGGTACCCATTTAATAGGTTTTAAATCAGCTCTCACAAGGGCTTTTAACGACTATGGTAAAAAATATAATTATTTAAAAGAAAATGACAAGGGGCTATCGGGTGAAGATGTAAGAGAAGGGCTTACAGCAGTTATATCTGTAAAACTTACCGATCCTGAATTTGAAGGACAGACAAAGACCAAACTTGGGAATACAGAGGTAAGAGGAATTGTAGATAATATAGTATATGAACAGGTAATTGGATTTTTGGAGGAGAACCCATCAGTTGCAAAGACAATATATGAAAAGGCATTGACAGCTTCAAGAGCCAGGGAGGCGGCAAGGAAGGCAAGAGAACTTACGAGAAGAAAAAACGTACTTGAAAATACAACGCTTCCTGGAAAACTTGCCGACTGTTCGGAGAAGGACCCGTCTTTATGTGAAATCTTTATTGTCGAGGGAGATTCCGCAGGTGGTTCTGCGAAGCAGGGAAGAAACAGAAAGTTTCAGGCTATACTTCCTCTTAGAGGCAAGATAATGAATGTTGAAAAACAAAGGCTCGACAAGATACTGTCTTCTGAAATGATAAGGGCAATGGTTACCGCATTCGGAGCCGGTGTGGATAATGGATTCGATATTGCAAAGATGAGGTATTACAGGATAATAATAATGACGGATGCCGATGTTGATGGTGCTCATATAAGAACGCTCCTTTTGACTTTTTTCTATAGATATATGAGGCCGTTGATAGATGATGGAAGAGTATTCATAGCTCAGCCTCCATTGTATAAAGTAACTAAGGGCAAAAAAGATTATTATACTTATTCTGAAAAAGAACAGGAAAAGTTACTATCTGAGATAGGAACAGAAAATAATACAATCCAAAGGTATAAAGGCCTTGGAGAAATGGATGCAGAGCAGCTCTGGACCACAACTATGAATCCTGATACAAGGACAATGCTTCAGGTTACACTTGATGATGCTATAGCTGCCGATGAAATATTCACAATACTTATGGGTGACAAGGTAGAACCTAGAAGAGAGTTCATAGAAAATAACGCTAAAAAAGTTCAAAATCTCGATATATAGGTATTAGATGAAGAGGTGATAGATATTGGATGATGAAAATAATAAGATTTTACAAGTTGATATAAACGATGAGATGAAAAAAAGTTATATAAGCTATGCTATGAGTGTAATCATAAGCAGGGCTCTACCTGATGTAAGGGATGGATTAAAGCCGGTTCACAGGAGAATTCTATATTCGATGAATGAATTAGGCCTTTCAGCCGATAAACCTTACAGAAAATCTGCGAGGATCGTCGGTGATGTATTAGGTAAATATCATCCCCATGGAGATGCGGCCGTATACGATGCAATGGTCAGGATGGCTCAGGATTTTTCGATAAGGTATACGCTGGTGGACGGTCATGGAAATTTCGGGTCTGTCGATGGAGACAGCCCGGCTGCCATGCGTTATACAGAAGCAAGGATGAGCAAAATCACAGCCGAAATGCTCAGGGATATCGAAAAGGAGACTGTCGATTTTACGCCAAACTTTGATGGAACTTTGAAGGAACCTGTGGTTTTGCCTTCAAGATTTCCAAATCTTTTAGTCAATGGTTCCCAAGGTATTGCCGTAGGGATGGCAACAAATATCCCCCCTCACAATCTCGGTGAAGTGATCGATGCGGTAATCATGATGATCGATAATCCGGACGTTACCGTAAAAGATCTTATGACTAAAATAAAGGGACCCGACTTTCCAACGGGCGGCATAATAATGGGCAAAGACGGAATAAAGTCGGCATATGAGACAGGCAGAGGCAGGATAATTGTAAGGGCAAAAGCTGTTATAGAAGAGGAAGATAACGGAAGATCCAAAATAATTGTAAGTGAAATACCTTATATGGTCAATAAAGCAAGGCTTATAGAAAAAATAGCCGAACTTGTCAAAGAGAAAAAAATAGACGGAATTTCAGATTTGAGGGATGAATCAGACAGGGAAGGCATGAGGATTGTAATCGAGATAAAAAGGGACGCCAATGCTAATATTGTACTTAACAGATTATATAAGCATACCCAGATGGAGGATACATTTGGTGCGATAATGCTTGCACTGGTTGATGGACGTCCGAGGATATTGAATCTTAAGGAAATGATAAGGTATTATCTGGATTTCCAAAAAGAAGTCGTTATAAGAAGAACTAAATATGATTTAAATAAGGCCGAGACAAGAGCACACATTCTGGAAGGCTTGAGAATAGCTTTAGATAATATAGATGAAGTAATACACATTATAAGGAGTTCAAAAACTGTAAATGATGCAAAACAGGGCTTGATGCAAAGGTTTGGCCTTTCGGATTTGCAGTCACAGGCCATCGTAGACATGAGACTTGCAAGGCTTACAGGTTTGGAGAGAGAAAAGATAGAGGAAGAATATGCAAATCTTGTAAAAATGATAAATCATTATAAGGAAGTTCTTTCAAATGATAAGCTCGTATATAAGATAATAAAGGATGAGATTTCAGAGATAAGGAAAAAATATTCGGATACAAGGAAAACCAAGATAACAAGCAGAGTTAAAGAAATAGAAATTGAAGATTTGATACCAGAAGAAGATGTAGTCATTACACTTACTCATTTTGGATATGTAAAAAGGCTCAGCATAGACACATATACAGCGCAAAAGCGAGGGGGAAAGGGTATTACAGGACTTTCTACAAGGGAAGATGATTTTGTTGAGCATTTATTCATAACATCTACCCATAATAATATATTGTTCTTTACGAACCAGGGAAGGGTATATATTATGAAGGCCTTTGAAATACCTGAAGGTTCGAGGATTGCAAGAGGTACTGCCATTGTGAATTTGCTTCAGCTTAATACGAGGGAAAAGATACAGGCTGCGATGGCTGTAAAAGAATTCAAGAATGACATGTATATAGTAATGTCAACTAAGGATGGCATAATTAAAAAGACTCCATTGGAGCAGTTTGCCATGATAAGAAAGACAGGCATAAATGCTATAAACCTTAAACATGGCGATGAACTAATCGGCGTAAAACTTACGGATGGCAAACAGCAGCTTATTATAGTCACATCCAATGGATACAGTATAAGGTTTAAAGAAAAGGACGTAAGGGCGATGGGTAGAGGCGCAGCAGGTGTTAAAGCCATAACCCTTAGAGATGGAGATGTTTCAGTCGGGATGGATGTTGTCGATGAAACATCGGAGCTTCTTACTGTAAGTGAAAAAGGATATGGAAAGAGGACATCGCTTAAAGAATATAATCTGCAGGGTAGAGGCGGCAAGGGCGTTAAAACGTACAAGGTTACTAAAAAGACGGGAAATCTTGTGGGAGCAAAGATTGTAAAAAGCAACGATGAAATACTATTAATAAATAGTCAGGGTACTATAATAAGGCTTAAAGTATCGGATATATCTCAAACCAGCAGAAATACACTCGGAGTTAAGCTTATGAGGGCTCAGGATAATATAAATGTTGTATCTATCGCAAAGATAAATAGTGAAGACATAAGCGATGAGGATAAAAAGTAAGGAGCGGATTGTAATTTAATATCAGGCATAAATAGAATTGTGTTATTTTGAACAACAAAATTTTTAAGAATGGGTGTTCAAAATAACACAAACTTAAATTATGAATTGAAGAAATTCCTTAAAATACCATTGAATTAATCGCTCATAGATGATATTATGATTAAGCGCCGATTTTTAGAGACAGAATAAAGTAGTACAATTTGTAAATAATTTTTGTATTATTTTAAAAATTGTGTTGACATTGATAAAAAAAGGTGCTAATATAATAAATGCCGCCTGTGAGGCGGGAGTGATCTTTGAAAATTG
>JASEJN010000103.1 GCA_030016385.1 Clostridiales bacterium
CCGCGCAATGCATTGCGCGGCCACTTCTTTAATCTTCCTCTGTACCGGATAACATGGATTTTTTGAGTTTCGTAAGAGCTACTTTTGTTTCAGCCGTGGTTTCACCCAAGAGGCTTGCGATCTCCTGAGCGACCCTCATCTGTTTTTCGATAACCTTTTGGGCGATGTCAACGGTCTCGCAGCGCATCTTATAAATCTGCTCCTTTTGATTTTCTTCTTTTGTAATATCCTTCATAATTATGATTATAGCTTCATGCTCTTTTGAATATATTATGGATTGGTCCACAGTTATTTCAAATCTATCGTAATGATATTTCTTATCGAATATATTTTCCTCGGTATCTTTCACGGTTTGAAAATCTGGACAGTCCAGTATATTGTAAATGTTTTTACCGATCAGATCGTACTTTTCCAACTTGAACATTTTTCTTGCAGTCGTGTTTATTTCCTGAATACAAAGCTCCTGATTCAAAGCGATAATAGCATTCGGTGTCGAGTTTATTATTATATTCGAGATGGATTCGGCTCTTTCCCTCATATATGGAAGGCACATGTGAAGATCAGCCTTATTATTGTAAACTGCTATTGCCTTGTCCCGGCAGCTTGGATATCCGCAGGCTCCACAGTTCAATTCATCTTCCTTTTTAAACTTGCCGATTTTTCTAAGTATTTTCCTTATTGTCTCTTCATCGGGAATATTATAAGGCTTGGATTTATCGAAGAACTCTTTTGATAAATTAACTTTGACATCCTGCCGTAATATGTGAGGTTCGCCATTCCCCCTGGCTTTTTTTATATACCTTGTAAGCCTGTCTCTGTATTCAATAAAGCTCTTTCTTGAATTGCTTATGCATGGTCCGTTTATGCACCCTCCGCTACAACTGTTCATCTCGATGAAATAACCGCTAATATCGCTGCCCCTCAAAGATTCAAGTGTTTCCATGCATTTTTCCGTTCCATCGATGCCGATAAATTTATAGCTGCTCCTATCCTTTGAAGAAAGTGTTTTCAATATTCCGCCGGGGATTGGATAATATCTTGCCGTAAATTTTTTAAAATCCGGAATTCCGCCGCTGTCCTGTTCGCTTAAAGAAATATTTTCGATATCCAACCACTTTTCAAGCTCTTCGAATGTTATGACAGCATCGATAACATTATCGTTCTGGCAATCTTTGTATTCCTCTTTTTTAGCAAGGCAAGGGCCGATAAATACGATCTTGACACCGGGGCCGTACATCTTTTTCATCATCTTGGCATGGGCTATCATGGGGGATACCACGGGAGCAAGGTAGCATAAAAGATCGGGATAATATTTTTCGACTAAAGATACTACAACAGGACAAGCCGTTGTAATAATATTTTTCATTTTGTTCTGCTCAATAAGTTCTTCATATTCCAACGACACCTGCGCAGCGCCGACAGCAGTTTCTTCAACGTAAGAAAATCCCAATTTTTTTAAGGCAGAAAACATTTTCCCGGCATCATCTATATTGAATGCCGATGCGAATGAAGGTGCAATACTTGCATAGACCTTCTCATTTTTTTCTATGAGATATTTTACCCTGTCGACGTCGTTTACGACATTTTTGGCATTCTGAGGGCATACTTGAAGACATCTTCCGCAAAGTATGCAGTTCTTTTCCATTATCTGTGCCTGCTCGTTTTTAAATGAAATAGCCTTGACAGGGCAGTTTCGTATGCATTTATAACAGTTTTTGCAGTTTGCTTCTTTAAATTGTATTGTACTCATTTTTTCACCTGTTAAGTTTTAATTAGTACAAAGAGAATCGTGTTATTTAAAACATGTTTTGCTACACGAAAGTTAATTTATTAACAATTATAATCTTTTATCATTATGATGTCAATTTGCGTCCTGTGAGCCTTAGCGATTGAAATAATATTCTTCAAATATAAAATATGCACCCTAGTTTTCAAGCTCAATCGTCCACAGGCTTACTGGATATGATTGGCATACAAATAAAAAAACCGGTTAAACCGGTTCTTTTAATATATATTTAAAGGGGGATTAATATGTAAATCTAACTTCAAATATATACTAACATTATATTTTTAATATATTATTGAATTAGTGTGAACAATATATGAATTTAGAAAAAGATATAATGTATCAGGGTAGCGGAGATTTTCACAGCGATTTGGGTTTTCCCGCCATTTTTAATCTATTCCCTTTAATTACTGTGCATTACCCTGTATAAAAATTGCTTCGTCCTGTCCTCTTTTGGATTTTCAAATATTTCGGAAGCATTACCTTCTTCTACGATAACGCCTCCATCCATAAATATTACGTGGTTTGCCACTTCTCTGGCAAAGCTTATCTCATGTGTTACAACAATCATGGTGATGCCGTCTTTTGCCACGGATTTCATGACATCCAGCACTTCGCCGACAAGTTCCGGATCAAGAGCTGATGTAGGTTCATCAAACAATATAACTTTTGGATTCAGCGATAATGCTCTGGCAATGCCGACTCTTTGCTGCTGGCCGCCTGACAGCTGGGATGGATAATAGTTTACCCTGTCTTCAAGACCGACTCTTTTTAAACAGGCCATACTTTTTTCGTATGCTTTTCCCTTATCCATTTTTTGTACTGTTACAAGTCCTTCCATAACATTTTCTATGGCGGTTTTATTTTTAAACAGGCAATAATGCTGAAATACCATGGATATTTTTTTGCGCAGTTCAGATATCTGCTTCCTGTTGACTTTTTTTGCATCTACGGTAAGGTTGTCTATCTTAATGGTTCCATTATCAGGTTTTTCCAGATAATTAATGCATCTTAAGAGTGTTGATTTGCCGGAACCACTTGGACCGATTATGACGAAAACCTCACCTTTTTTGACATTAAGGCTGATACCCTTAAGTACCT
Organism: Clostridiales bacterium; assembly: GCA_030016385.1. NCBI lineage: Bacteria > Bacillati > Bacillota > Clostridia > Eubacteriales > Clostridiales bacterium. Next base: position 2,888 of record JASEJN010000103.1, read on the forward strand.
CATTTTTATAGAAAGATTTGTGGATATTGTTTAGTTCTATCATCTGGCGATCCCTCCTTGATATTTTCTAACCCTTTTCTCCAGCACATTCACACTTTTTTCAACTACTAAGCATATAAGCCAATAAATAATCGCAGAATCGATATAAACCTCAAAAAACTTCAGCCCTCTTGCTCCGATTATTTTTGCCTGTCCCATTATTTCTACTACTGCGATTATAAAGGCCAGTGAGGTATCTTTAAGCAAGCCTATAAATGTATTTCCAAAGTTGGGCAGCGCTATGGCAAGTGCCTGTGGCAGTACTATCCTTCTCATGGCCTGCAGCGTGCTCATGCCGATAGAATAGGCGGCTTCCATCTGGCCTCTGTCAACGGCTTGTATGGCGGCACGGATCGTTTCAGCTAGGTACGCTCCGACATTCAAAGAGAAAGATATATATACGAACACGATAGCCGGAATATTGCTTACATCGACATTCCAGTTATAATTTGTATGCATAAAATCGAGGACCTTCGGGATCCCGTAATATGCAAGATACATTTGTACCAGAAGCGGTGTGCCTCTGGTAAAAGAGATATATATTGCCGAAAACCATTTTAAAATGGGAATCTTGTATATTTTTATAAGCGCAGTGATAAGGCCGATGATAAGGCCTAATACCATAGAAACGGCTGCTATCGCCAGTGTAACAGGAGCATACCGGATAATTTCCGGGAAAGATTTTGCCATATAATTCAAATCTAACAAGCTCATTTAAATACCACCTTCCAATGCCTAAAATAGATATAAAGTACACACTGCTACAGTGTGTACTTTAACCATTATTACCGTATTACTGCTTTGTATAATCTTCCCCGAACCACTTCATTGAAATTTTTGACAGCGTCCCATCGGATTTGATACTTTCAAGCGCCGTGTCAACTTTATTTTTCAGGGCGTCTCCATCCGCTCCCTTTCTGAAAACAAAATAAGAAGGCGTAACCTTTACAGGTTTTCCGACTGTCTTTATTTTTAGTCCGAGTTTTTTAATATTATCTTCGGCAATTATTCTTTCATTCAATGTCGCATCGATTCTTCCCGCCTCAATATCCTGAAGTATGGTAGTGACATTGCCTTCATAGTATTTGATTTTCAGGGCATTATTGTTTTTCTTGTTATATTCTTCAAAGGTTTTAGAAAATGAGGTCCCGATCGACACCCCAACCTTCAAACCCTTTAAGTCATCTAATCCATTGATGGTTTTATTATTATCTTTTTTAACTATTATGTGTGCGGCTGATATGAAATAGCTGTTATTTGAGAAAGAATATTTTTTCTCCCTTTCTGAGTCTTTGGAAATTTGGTCTGCAATCATATCATATTTCTTGGATTCAAGTCCCAAAAACATACTATCCCAGGGCGTTGGAAGAAATTCGAAATCTATATCGTCAATGCGCTTATCTATTTCTTTTACGACATCTATATCATAGCCTGTGAGCTGACCATTTTCATCCTTATATGTGAAAGGATTATATGTTCCCTCCGTACCTACAAGCACCTTTTTTGCTGTATTTCCACCATCGGTTTCGGTCTGCGAATTATCAGCCACTTTTTTCTGTGATGTACAACCCGTGAAAATCATACTTATAATTAATAATGCTGACAGTATTTTTGCCATTTTCATGAATTACCCACTCCTTTATTTGATTTTAAATCCATTTATATTACTGTCTGCATAAATCAAAAGTATAAGCATCCCTTTGCCGTTTTTATCCAACGGAAAAGTCTGCTGCCTAACTTATGAAAATCCTTTTTTAAATCAAGAACGCTTTTCTGCATAGGATTTTATGGATTTGCTTTTGTATTTTTATTTGCTGTGTATGAATTAAAAAAGCTGTAGAGAAGTCTCTACAGCTTTTATTATCAACGAAAATAAAAACCGCATGTAAATTAACTTCTCTTTCAACGCTTGCGAGGTTAGCTGACGGATTAGGATCGAATGAGACTGACCCATCTGATGTAAAATCAGAATTCACCCCAAAAATGGTTCCCCCGCTCTTTAAGATTCAGCGATTGTAGAAAAATTTACCGCTTTTATCCGCAAATATTCTTTTGTTAAATACCTTTAAGAGCAGAATTAAAGATATGAATCTGCCGGCAAAACAATCTTTATATTCCTTATTATTAGTATAATTTTGATATTAAAGGATATGATAACACTTATAATCATATATGTCAATCTGATATGAGAAAATCCTTCAATTCGTAATTTGAAACCAGGCCCGGACATAAATAGGATTATGCTATTTTG
>JASEJN010000104.1 GCA_030016385.1 Clostridiales bacterium
CAACTGTTCTCTCTTAAATCAGGTGGTGTGGATAAATATGCGGAAACTCAAGAAATCATTCTGTAGAAACGATTTTTATTTTGTGCTATAATTTAACAAATAGTGTACCGGCTTAATGGAAGGATAAACAGGAATTTGACTGGTGGCGGATTGTAGATTATTTTTATCTTGTTCAGGAGATTATTATGGATAACCGTATTATAGCTGATTTGAAAGAAAGCTATGGGATAACGTTCAATCAAATTACTCCGGTAAAAGGTGGATTACTGAATCAGAAATGGAAGGTTTCCACTGAAAACGGCGAATTATTGGTCAAACAATACAGCACTAAACGGTTTCGCAGAGAACAAATTGAGAGAATCGAATCTGCGCTGCAACGGCAGATTATCCTTGAAAAATATGGCGTCCCTTGTCCATTTCTTTGGCAGTGCGGATCCAGGGTGATTCGTTGGCTAGATGACAAAACAGCCTATATGGTCATGGATTTTCGCTCAGGGAAGACAGAAAAACCCGACACAATCACAATAGCGCAAATGCGCAGTCTCGGCAGCGCCTGTGCTGTAATGCACAGAGCGTTTTCACAATTACCGGAACTTTCGGCCAAGAGCCTGCCTGTTTTTGGCGGTTATACGGTGAATTCATTAAGGGAAAACTTTAACTCTTGTATTACGAAATGCCCGCCGGATGTTCCTGTTGAATATCGGAAAGCCTTGTTTGCGTTAGAACCGATTTTAAAGCAGATTGACACCGAATTTTTTAATAAGTTTCCAAGAGGATTCGCCCATGAGGATTTTCACTCAGGCAATATCCTGTTTGGTGCGGATCGCGTATCCGCTGTTGTTGATTTTGACCGTAATTGCTACAGTTATATTTGGCATGATATAGGAAGAGCGATATTATCTTTTACATTAGAAGGCAATAGAATGAATGCCGAAAAGGTATGCGCTTTCCTGGAAGGCTATTCACAGCATTTAGAGTTGACTTTAACTAATATAGCGGATGCTTTGCGGCTTTCATGGTGCATTGAAATGTCATGGTGGATACGGCCGGAATTTTTTGGAGAATGTGACGAAACCCCAAAGCGTTTCAAAAATGAAATGCTTTGGTTGACTGAACACTGGTTTGAACTGGATTCTTTATTATCTTCTTAATGAGCATAATACGAAGCTGACAAATTTCAATTTTCCGTTTTTTTTACAAATATACTGGTGCAATATCCGTTTGTTTGATGCCGAAAACCTTTATTTTATGCAGGTTCCTGAGTTTGCCCTTATGAACATTTGTACTATGGTCGGATGTTCCGACACTGAGCATTCCGAATAGGAGTAACCCAAAGGCTGCCCCTATTTTCGTTTGTTGCCGCTTTTTTGTACTATGTTTGCGACTTTTCCGTTACTTGAGTAATTTTTCCTTCATATCCAACGTGTTCAGTTGATAAGTGAACTTATCATTATAATTATTCCTAAGGCGGCGATTGGAATCGCTGCGCCGCAAATAAGCTGCAAAACTGTATGCCGTTTCATTTGAAGGCTTGACAGGAAGACGAGGACAAGGACCGGAATACCGTAAAAACCAAATGGATGCCCAAAATATATTAACAATGCAAAAGGTCCTGCTACCCCGCACGTATGCCCGCTTGCTCTAAAGTGAAGCAATTTATTTGTGAGCATAATTAAGATTCCGGATAATAAATAGGACAAATAAATAGTCCAGACATTCTTTGGCGCATGCAGAAGCATGGCAAAAAGACATCCGCATATATATCCGGAAACGGCAAAGTTGATAGCTAGTATTCTTTGCCCTTCACGCCCTTTGTCTTTATATTTTTTTATGAGCGGCTGCAATGGATAGGCTAATAGGGGAAAGACAACCAGAAATAAAATAGATAAAATGAAATCGGCCCGGCTGCCGAACAGCAAGGGATTGTGCAGGTATAAAGTCAATAACATTACGAGCGCCATAACCGGAGCAACCGTGAGAATACGGATAACTTTAACGATTTTGCTCATTCCAATCAACCCCTTTTAACACCATCTGTTCTTCTGTCCCCTACAAAAAACAAGGCCACAGTTCCAGGACCCGTATGCGAACCTATTACAGTTCCCACGCTGTTGATCATGACCTTTCCATCAAGATGAGGGAAAGCTGCTTCAACCATATCAGCCACTGCGCGGGCATCGTCCAAACACGCGGAATTGGAGATGAAGCACTTGCCGCTGTAATCGATGCCGCCGCTGGCGTGCTCTTTCATTTTTTCTACAATTTTCAGGATCACTTTTCTTTTTGACCGAATTTTTTCACGAGGGATCAAATGCCCGGCAGCATCCATGTTTAAAAGGGGGCAGATCTTCAAGATTTTGCCAAATAATCCTGCTGATTTAGAGATTCTTCCCCCTCTTATATAGAAGGTCAGGTCTGTCGAGAAAAACCAGTGGTGAATCAATAATCTGTTGCTTTTAGCCCACTTGTAAACTTCTTCATAGGATGCGCCGTCATCCCGCATATCCGCAAGTATATCCATAAGAAGACCATAACCGGAGGATGCCCCCAGAGAATCAACAACTTCTATTCTTCTGTCCGGATATTTCTTCGAAAGTTCGGATCTGGCCGTATTGGCTGAATTGTAAGCTCCGGATATTCCTGAAGACAAACTGACATGAAGAATATCCTTTCCCTCTTTTAAAAACGGTTCAAAAAAATCCGTGAATTCTTTGACATTAACTTGGGACGTCGTCGCTTGCGAGCCGGCCGACAATTTTTTATAAAACTCGTCGAAAGGCATGGATTTTCCCAGATCATCAGGGTATTGTTTCCCATCCATATTAAAATGAAAACAAACATAATAAATGGATCTTTCCTTGAAATATTCGTCAGTCATATCTGCTGTCGAGCAGCAAGTTAACACATATCGCTTCATAACATCATTCTCCCATCAAAATAATGCACACCGACTCAGGCGGATTATTATTTTATAAGCATTGTCACTATCATAACACCGGCCTGCTTGTATAGTCACTCTATTGTAGGACCGCGGGAGGCTACGATTGTTTTTCACAGAAGTAGAGAGGATTTTTGAAAATTCTACTGCCAGTAGAGTCCATGACAGCCGGATTTTATAAAATTGATTGTTCACTTTTGATATGTTATAATTAAAAAAATTACATTCCGAGGTGACATTCAACTTTATGGAAGAATTAAAGCCTGTTATTGCTAACAATATAATTTATCTACGAAAATCAATGAATTGGACTCAAGCTGAACTTGCCCAAAAGCTGAATTATTCAGACAAGGCTGTTTCAAAATGGGAGCGGGCGGAATCTATCCCGGATGTAATCGTCTTAAAAAGAATCGCCGATTTATTTCACGTCACGATAGATTATCTGATGGAATCGGAACATACTGAAAACGAGGCCAAATCCCAAGCCGTTTCAAAGCAACAAAAACATAATCGCTTTATCATAGCGCTGTTATCTGTTTCACTCGTATTTCTGATAGCCACCATTATCTTTGTGATCCTGCGGTTAGGTTCAGTTAAATCGGATATCAGTCCGTGGATGGTCTACGTATATGCTTTTCCGATCGCATTTATTGTTTTGTTGGTGTTTAATTCTCTCTGGGGAAAGCGAAAAACAAATTTTGCAATTATAACCGCGCTTGTATGGGGTACCTTATTGGCTGTATACTTGAGTTTTCTTCACAAGAACATATGGCTTATTTTTATGATTGGCATCCCGTCTCAAATAATTATCCTGCTGTGGGCAAACTTCAGCCTGAAGCACAAATGATATCTATGTCAGGTTAACACCGATGTCTGATAGGCAATGGATTAAGATTCTGCTTTTTCAACAATCCTATTAGTCTTGGGGCTGCCCATTTTTTGCCTCAAATAGTCTATAATAATTGCAGATGATTGATATATCATCCCAAATAAACAGAAATTTGAAAGCAGACGGTGCATATGCATGATTGGTTTACTATAGAAAAAATTGACAGTGAGACTTGGGTCATCAGTGAATACAAGCATTGGGAGCAGACACATTGTTACCTCTTGATTGACTCAAAACAAGCCGTCTTGATTGACACCGGATTAGGGGTATCAAATATAAAACAGGTTATAGATAGCCTGACCGAATTGCCTGTTTTGGTAGTGACAACCCATGTCCACTGGGATCATATCGGCGGTCACGGATTTTTTGATGATATCGCAGTGCATGAAGCTGACGCTGAATGGCTAAACCACTTTCCAGTTTCTCTTTCAGTTGTAAAATCCAATTTGCTGAAGCGATCATGTGACTTTCCAAAGGACTTTGATATAGATAATTATCAGGTATTCCAAGGTAAACCAACAAGGCTTTTGAAAGATGGAGATATTATTGATTTTGGCAATAGGCAACTTATGGTTATCCATACTCCTGGGCATTCGCCAGGGCATATTTGCCTCTATGAGCCGGAGCGCGGATACTTTTTTTCAGGTGATTTAATTTATAAAGGATGCCTGGATGCATTTTACCCGTCCACAAATCCTGCTGATTTTATGAGATCGGTTCATCGCATCAGAGCTTTGCATGTGTGGAGGCTTTTGCCGGGGCACCATGCACTAGATGTGTCGGCGGACTTGATAAGCGAAGTGGACGACGGCTTTCGGAGCATTGATAAACAAGGAAAGCTTAAGCAGGGGAATGGGATTTTTCAATTCAAGAATTTCAGTATACATATTTAGTTTGGTAATGTTAAATTCCAATTTGCCGGTTGTTTTGCAAATATAGCGGTATAGGATTCGTTTACTTGATGCCAAAAACCATATTTATGGGGGTCCCCGAGTTTGCCGCTATGAACACTCGAACTATTATGAGAAACTCCCGAGTGGTCATAACGACAAAAACAGGTTGACGTTGTGTCAGCCTGTTTTTGTTTGTGATAAGCATGAAATATGGTATAATTTGAAAATATAAATTGCAAGAATATAAAACAGAGAATTGATGAAGTCTTGGAAAACTATAACAATCACTACGCGTATTCGTTTGAAAGATTTATTTCAGTATGGTGAAATTTCAAAGTAAGTTCCACTTTTCTAAAGTAAATTCCATCTAAAGGC
>JASEJN010000105.1 GCA_030016385.1 Clostridiales bacterium
AAACTTTCATAATGCTCATTCGTTGCTCAAAATAACATAATCACATTTATGCCTGGTTTCATATTGCAAATTGAAGATATCCTGATGAAAATTATTGAATTGTTTCCGATGTTAATGTAAAATATGAATAATAAATTAAAATATGTTGTTTAATGTTCGTATGAATGTTAGGGGTGATTTTATGGATAAATTCCGTAGAAATGAAAGAATAGGAGCTATAGTAAAGATACTTTCCGACAATCCAAATAGAATATTTACTCTTGGTTATTTTACAGATATGTTTAATGCTGCAAAGTCAACCTTGAGCGAGGATATGGTGATAGTTAAAAAGATAATGGAAAGGTTTTCGTTTGGGGTTGTCGAAACAATACCCGGTGCGGCAGGCGGGGCTAAATTCATACCGGAGGTCGATGATAAGCAGGCAAAAATATTTATAAAGGATATATGTACCAAGCTTATGTCACCTGACAGGATAATACCAGGTGGTTTTATTTATATGACCGATATTATATATTTACCCGAATATGCATCCAAAATAGGAGAGATTCTATCGACAAAGTTTATGGATGCCGGTGCCGATTATGTTTTAACTATTGAAACCAAAGGGATACCGATTGCGCTGATGGCTGCGAGAGCCCTCAATATACCTCTTGTAATAGTAAGAAGGGATAGCAAGGTGACCGAAGGTTCAACCGTAAGCATAAATTATGTTTCAGGCTCGTCTAAGAGGATACAGACTATGTCTCTATCAAGAAGGGCAATAATGAAAGGGACAAAAAGTATATTTATAGATGATTTTATGAAAGCTGGCGGGACTGCAAGCGGGATAATAGAGCTTATGAACGAGTTCGAGAATGAAGTCGTCGGCATAGGGGTGCTTATTGAAACGAAGGAGCCAGAGAAGAAATTAGTCCAAAATTGTATTTCACTTTTGACATTGGACAGCGTTGATGAAGAAAATGGAACAATATCTATCAATCCGTCAAGGTTGTTTATTTAGTATTTATGATTAAATTCTGAAAAATACACAAGTTTTTAATAAAAAATATAGCATTCTTGCAGGAAAATTTATTTTTTTAGAGAATTATATTAAAGAGCAACTGGGAAGGTGGTGAGAGTATGCAAATTACTGATGTAAGAATTAGAAAGATAACTACAGAAGGTAAGATGAAAGCCATAGTGTCTGTAACATTGGATAATGAGTTTGTCGTCCATGATATCAAGGTAATAGATGGCCAGAATGGTTTGTTTATTGCTATGCCAAGCCGTAAGACACCAGATGGTGAATTTAAAGACATTGCTCATCCCATCAATACGTCTACAAGAGAAAAAATACAGGATGCTATATTAAAAGAATATGAAAAAGCAATGAGTGAAGAAAAAGGTGCTTGAAGGAGTCTGATGACTCCTTTTTATATTTAGCTTATTTAACCTTTCAAGCAGCATCTAAAGCCTCTCCGCTAATTGCTCTTCCCATAATGTTCTTCAAATGATCCGTATACGCCTTCGATATGTTTATCGCGTCGTTTTGGAGAAAATAAATGCAACAAATTATGCAAAAAAAGTTGAATTGTTATATTCTATACAATATAATTATTAAAGGTAATCAAAGAAAACTTCCTGAGAGTACTAAATTTTATAGGGATTTTTAAAGAGGTGTTTTTTTTTGAAAAAGTGTAGTGCAATAATACTTGCCGCAGGTGAAGGAAAAAGGATGAAGTCAAAGCATTCGAAAGTATCGCATAAAATATGCGGCAAACCTATGGTGCAGTATGTTGTAAATTCCGTGAAAGGTGCCATGATTGATGATGTTGCCGTTGTAGTCGGGCATAGGGCAGAGGAAGTCAAGGGATGCATAAAGGGTGATGTGACGTTTGTGCTGCAGGAAAAGCAAGCAGGCACGGGTCATGCGGTTATGTGCTGTGAGCAGTTCCTTGAGGGGAAAAAAGGGACAACGCTGGTACTATATGGAGATACCCCTCTTATAAGCAAGGATACGATAAAAGATTTGGTGGCATTTCATAATGAAAATAATTTTTCAAGTACCGTGCTTACCGCTAATTTCAAAGATCCTGCCGGATATGGAAGGATTGTAAGAGACACATCCGGAAATATCCAGAGAATTATAGAGGATAAAGATGCTACAGAGAAAGAAAGAGAAATCAAAGAGATAAATTCCGGTATATACTGTTTTGATACCGAAGAACTGATTGATGCTTTGAAGCAGTTGCATAATGATAATTCGCAGGGTGAATATTATTTGACCGATACGCTTGGGATAATAAAAAGAAAGGGACTTAAGGTAGGGGCCTTTTTAGTTAAGGACAGCGATGAAGTTGTGGGTATAAATTCCAGGATACAACTTGCCGACGTTGCTGGAATGATTAGGGCTGCTACAGTTAGAAAGCTTATGGCAGATGGCGTTACGATAATAGACCCTGGAGCTGTCTATATCGATGCTGATGTTTCCGTAGGCATGGATACGATAATATATCCGGGAACGGTGATTGAAGGGCATACGAAGATAGGCGAGGATTGCATAATAGGTCCTGGTGCAAGAATAGTGGACAGCATTATAAGAGATGGAGTTGAAATAAACCATTCTGTCGTACTTCAAAGCGAAGTAAAATCGAATACCCATGTGGGACCCTTTGCATATATAAGGCCCGAAAGTGTAATCGGTGAAAATGTGAAAATAGGAGATTTTGTTGAGGTTAAGAAGTCCTCTGTAGGCAGTTATACCAAGGTTTCACATCTGACATATATAGGTGATTCTGAAGTCGGCGAGAATGTGAATTTCGGATGCGGCACCATAACGGTAAATTACGATGGAAAGAAAAAGAATAAGACGATAATCGGGGATAATGCATTTATAGGATGCAATACAAATCTAATTGCACCTGTTAAAGTAAATGATGATTCCTATATTGCGGCAGGCTCAACAATCACAGATGAAGTACCTGAGGGTTCTCTTGCAATAGCGAGGGAGAGACAAACCGTCAAAGAAGGATGGGTCAAAAAAAAGAACCTTGAAAGAAGAAAAAAATAGGAGGAATTTAAATGATAACCCATGGTAAGAATATAAAGATATTTACTGCAAACTCAAACCCTGCTCTTGCTTTTGAGATTGCAGACCTTTTAGGAGTCGGGATAGGTGATTCAAAAGTCGGGAGGTTTAGCGATGGAGAAATATCTGTCGATATAAATGAAACTGTAAGGGGCGCAGATGTGTTTGTCATACAATCTACAAATCATCCTGTAAATGATAACCTGATGGAGCTTCTCATAATGATAGATGCCTTTAAAAGAGCATCTGCCGGCAGGATAACGGCTGTTATTCCTTATTATGGATATGCAAGGCAGGACAGGAAAGCAAAAGCAAGGGATCCTATAACAGCAAAGCTCGTAGCAGATTTGATAGCGGCTGCAGGCGCAGACAGAGTACTTACAATGGATTTGCATGCGGCACAAATTCAGGGCTATTTCAATATACCTGTTGATCATCTGCTGGGAGTACCCATACTTGCGAAATATTATTTATCTAAGGGATTGCAGGATGTGGTGGTTATATCCCCTGACCTTGGAAGCGTTACAAGGGCAAGAAAATTCGCCGACAAGCTGCATGCTCCCATCGCAATAATAGATAAGAGAAGGCCTAAGGCAAATGTTGCGGAGGTAATGAACATAATCGGCAATGTCGAAGGTAAAACAGCAATACTTGTAGATGATATGATAGATACCGGCGGTACTATGGCCTTAGGTGCAAAAGCATTAATGGAGGCAGGTGCAAAGGAAGTTTTGGCATGCTGTACCCATCCTGTTCTTTCGGGACCTGCCGTGCAAAGGCTTAAAGATTCAGTAATAACCGAGCTTGTAGCCCTTAATACGATAGCACTTCCTGAAAATAAAAAGTTCAAAAAATTAAAGATACTCTCGGTTGCACCGGTATTTGCCGAAGCGATAAAAAGGATATATGAAGATTTATCTGTAAGCAAACTCTTTGACGAATAATAGCAGGCTTATTACAAGCCTGCTATTATTTTCACGCTGTGCGCATTTCCCTTGCCTGCATGGCTTTTCTACCCGGTATTTTATATATTGCTCCGTATAATACAAGCGCCAGTACCGTACCCCATATCACATCAAGAATAGAGTGCTGTTTTATAAGAACTGTAGATGCGCAGATGGATAGCACCCATAAAAGTAAAAGTAATTTCAAAGAATACTTATCCTGCAGCTTTTCGCAGTTAACAAGCGCTATATAAACCGAAATAGAATTATAAACATGTATGCTTGGACATACATTAGTTGGTGTATCCACCGAATATATATATGCTATCATATAAGAAAACAAATCCTTGCCTACTATCTTGGGGCGAAGATTCTGAGCGTTGGGAAATATCAAATATATGGTGCATGATATAAACATTCCTGAGGATAGCAGCCAGAGAAGCCTGTAAAAATCCTTCTTGGATTCAAAACCGAGGTAAATGAATGCGCCAATCATCAGTATATACCACGACAGATACGGTATCACAAATTCCTTCACAAACGGTATATGTGAATCAAGCTTTGAATGCATAAAATATATAGGTTTAACTGTTGCTTCGCAGTAATTAAAATATATCTGAAGCAAGATAAAAATATTAAGCAGTAGAAAATGCTTATATTTATATATAAAACTATTCTCCTCTTTCATTAAAAAAATCCCTCGCTTTCGTGCATATGCCAGCCAACCCTTTTCTTAAGAAATTCCGGAGGATATTAAAAGTTCCTCGCTGAATCTTGATATATAGCAATCAATTGTTAAGAATGGATTAACTTATCGTTATTATCATTTTATTATATTATAAGGCTAATGTGTATACTTTAAGAAAAAATTAATACTTTTTCAATAGGTGTATTAGAATTTTTGAAGAATCTCCAATTCATAATATGAAATCAGGCATAAATAGGATTATGTTATTTTGAACGACGAATGAGCATTATGAGAGTTTTG
>JASEJN010000106.1 GCA_030016385.1 Clostridiales bacterium
CGTCGCTCAAAATAACATAATCCCATCTATGCCTGATTTCAAATTGCGAATTGAATATCCATAATATTATCTATTTTTATTTTCAACTTATTATGTTAAAATTATTCAGGATGTGCTATTATTTAATAATAGAATATTTGGAGGTGGATTTTATGATTACTAAAGAAATGTCCATAACAGAAATAATTGAAAAACATCCTGAAACGGAAGAGATTTTCTATAAATATGGCATGTACTGCCTGGGCTGCATGGCAGCGATGTTTGAAAGTTTAGAGCAAGGCGCATTGGCCCATGGAATAGATGTGGATAAATTCGTGGAAGATTTGAATAAGGCAGTAAAGAAGTAATTCAATTCCTTATGCCGTTTAAAGATGGATTTAATAAATCAATAATCCGAAGGGGACTTGCGTGTCCCCTTTTTTTTATTCCGGATTATCTAATTGAAATTATATATGGACCTTTCTTATATTTACAGTTTTATCTCTGCCGCATGCAGGGCAGATATAGATATGCTGACAGATTCCGTATGGTTCGCCGTCAATTATGTCGGTATCGTTATAGTTTAAGTACGGGCTGTAGTCGTCATAGTAATCCTGTATTCTTCCACCATTCTTCATTTCGTTTCCGCATTCGTCACAATATATGATGCATTCTGAAATACCGTTACACACCGGGCATAAATATTCCATAAGCAACCACCTTTTGATATATTGACAGGCATCTCCACGGCATACACGTTTTATATTTGAAGAATATGCACCTGCCTCTTGCATCTATATATAATATTAACTAGAATTTAAAAACTTATTAAATAATCGCACATAGGGTGCGTTAAACCTGCCTATATGCTTAAAATTCTCACGGAGATTTAGGAAGCGTTGCAATAACAAGTTTTTCTAAGACCTCGAAAACATCTTCCGATAAGTCTGCTATATTATATATTAATTCCAGCATCTTTCTTATTTCATGTGATTTTGCAAAATTAATATTTGACATGTTATATGCGGCAACGGAGAAAAAATCGGCTGAAGTTGCAAGCGCCGTCAATATGTTTAAAACAGGGACAACTTCAGTTTCTATTGCAAATCTCAGGGATGGATTAAGTCCAAGACGTATAATCTGAGCCCTTATATCGTTTATTGATGTAATAATTGAGAGTATCCTGTTTAATTCGCCCTGAATGTCTATCGGAGTCGTAGGCGGTATAGTCGGTGGTGCTCCGCCTGCAGCCTGGGGAGCCTGCAATGCCTGTACTATTTCCTGCCCCACAATTGCCGGGACATTTGTTCCCTCTCCGGTAAGCGCCATTTAATCTCCCCCTTTGTTCTAATAAATAATAAAAGACTATTATTCACTATAATCTGCAATATAATTTTTAGTACAGGCATAACGCATTTCCAAAAAAAGATATTTCAGTGTCTTCTATATAGAATACGTTATTGCAATCGTCGGTATTCAAAATACTTGCCGTCATAATATATATTTACGCAGCATTTACAAATTATTTGCCAATAAATTATACTGATTATGGTATAATTATTTATATAAGTTTAATGAGGTGATATAATGAAAGACTTAAGTCCTGAAGAGCATTTTAGGGCTGCTCATAGAAGCGCTCTCAAAGAATATTCAAGCAAAACTTCAAAAGGTCAGATCGGTTATCTGCCTTCACTTGAAGGGCTGATTAAGGATACCGATATTGTTTCATATGTAGATTTGGGTCTTATGGAGGTACCCCTTAAAAAAGTCATCGGCACCTATTCATATTTGCGCAGCCTGACATTTGCGGCTAACTTCATGCCTATATTAAACAGTGAATCCGAGTTTAAATCGAAATGGGTTTCCCTCTGCAATTCGCATATCAAGGAGGGTATCCGCGATCCTATAAAAGTATATGAATACCTCAACTGGTATTATGTTGTGGAAGGAAATAAGAGAGTCAGCGTATTGAAGTATTTTGACGCTTATTCCATTACTGCAAATGTTACCCGGCTGATACCTAAAATAGACAACTCGGACCCGAATATACAGCTGTATTATGAGTTCCTTAAATTCACTAATAAAACAAAGATTATTTCCATCTGGTTTACTAAACGCGGAAGTTTCACAAAACTTCTGGATTTGCTGGAAAAGTACAATCCACCGGATAAGTTTGAAAATAAGTATAAGTACTTTGAAAAATATATATATAATGTCTTTAGAAATGTATATTATGAAATAGGCGGAGATAAATTACCAATTACTACAGGCGATGCATTCTTAGAATATGCTAAAATTTACGGTATTCCTTTTGAATTCAACGAAGTAGAATTAAAAAAGAAATTGAAGGAACTGAAGAAAGAGCTCAGATTCTTCAAAAAGGATAAATTTGTAAATATAATGACCAAACCTGTAGAAAAAAGCCAGGGAAATGTTCTGTCAACAATAACCACGTTTATAAAACCTGCAAAAAAGATAAAGGTGGCTTTTGCATATGCGAGGACAATCGAAACATCCGGCTGGACATTTACCCATGACCTTGGAAGGCAATATGTAGATCAGGTCCTCGGCAGTCAGGTTGAAACTTCTTATATAGAAAACGTAGCGGAAAACGATAATGCATATTCTCAGATAAAAACCCTTGCCGAAAATGGCAACGATATAATATTTACAACCAGCCAGGTGTTTTTAAAAGCTACGTTGCGCTGCGCTCTTGAATACCCGAATATCAAATTTTTCAACTGCTCGGAATATAAGCCGTATAAGCATCTTAGCAATTATTACGGCAGAACATACGAGACAAGATTTCTTACGGGCGTAATTGCAGGTTCCATGACGCAAAATAACATACTCGGCTATGCAGCTACATCCCCTACACCTGAAGTCATAAGCTGCATAAATGCTTTTTCCCTCGGGGCAAAAATGGTAAATCCATATACCAAAGTTAAGGTTACATGGACAAGAGAATGGAACAGCCATTTAAAGTTTACAAACGCCAACAACAGGCTTATGGAATTGGGTGCGGATATAGTTTCCAATAGGAACTTGAGCTTGCCGAGAGATGTTACAAGAAAATACGGTGTATTTTCGATGCTATGCAGTATGGATATAAAAACAGGAAAGCCGATACACCACCTTGCCGCGCCTATATGGCACTGGGGAATATTTTATGAAAAAATAATAAGAAGTGTATTAAACGGCACATATAAGACCGTAACAGATATGTTCAGCAGCGATGGTAAACTTGTTAATTTCTGGTGGGGAATGGCCTCCGATGTGCTGGATATATACTATTCCAAAAAATATGTTCCTTCAGGCACGCAAAAACTTGTAAACCTTATGAAAAATATGATAGTAAATAACCTGTATAACCCATTCACGGGACCTATATATGACAATAAAGGGGTTTTAAGAATCAATGACGAGGAAGCTGCCTCCCATGAAGAAATACTAAACATGAATTGGTTTGTCGACAATGTTGAACCGGAGGAATATATAAAATAACCTTACTCCGGGTGAATGCCGGTTATTTGAGAAATATTCTTCAAATGCAAAAATGTACTGTCTTACACTTAAGTTAAAGGACACATTGCAAAATTTATATGCGCATGAAAACAGGACACAGAGATTAATGTGTCCTGTTTTTTAATATTCTAATATGTAATGGTCATATGCATTGATAACTGTGGTATTTTTATATTGCAATATCCTTTTTTGCCTTAAATAATTCAAGTGGACATGCCCATGTATAAAATATTTGGGAGAATATTTATCGATAATCTCATTGAATGCCTTAAAACCTTCATGGCATAAATCCTTATCGTCTCCGATGCCATATGCGGCAGCATGGGTGACAAGTATATCCAGTCCTTTATTCCATAAAATACGCCTCGTCATCTTTCTAACTTTTCTTTTCATTTCTTCATCTGTAAATAAAAGTTTCTTCGGACCATAGCCTTTACAGCCTCCGATGCCAAGAATCCTTATATTTTTATATTTTACAAATTTATTGTCTATGGACTCACATCCTTCAGGAGGATTCTCGAAATAACTCTCATTATGATTTCCATAAACATAAAATAACGGTGCTTTAATCATGGTTACAAGGAACGAAAGGTATTCGCTTTTTAAATCCCCGCATGAAATCATCAAATCGATGTCTTTGAATTTTTCAGGCTGAAAATTATCCCATATATAAGGTGATTCTATATCGGATACTAATAAAATTTTCATATAAATTGACCAGCTTTCCAAACAGCGAATCAGCTTTAAATATTACAAAGGTAAATTATGTAAAATATTTTGTCGCTATTTTGTATTTTAAGACCATTAGTTATATTTAGTATATATTATAAATTACTTTCCGTCATCCATGCAACTTTTTATTTATGGCATCTTCAATTCGCAATATGAAATCAGGCATAAATGTGATTATGTTATCTTGAGCAACGAATGAGCATTATGAAAGTTTTGATAAGTTCTTGGCTTTGCTGCCG
>JASEJN010000107.1 GCA_030016385.1 Clostridiales bacterium
CTGAGTGATATTTATCGTTTTCTTACGTTTTTGAACAAGCACGGCAGCAACCTTCAGTTATGGATAAACGACAGGATTAAACGACAATATAGTAGAGACACCAATCTGGTCTATTATGACGTTACCAACTATTACTTTGAAACAGATACCATTGACGAACTTAGAAAGAAAGGTGTCTCCAAGGAACATCGTCCCAATCCGATCGTGCAGATGGGTTTGTTCATGGACACAATGGGCATTCCGATTACATATCAGCTATTCCCTGGCAGCACAAATGATTGCCTTACATTCAGGCCTAACCTGTCTCAAATTCAGAGTGAATATAATTTTGGGCGTGTCATTGTTGTAGCAGATAAGGGAATGACTACAGGAGATAACATATATTACACCCTCTCTGCAAAGGATGGATATGTTTTCAGTATGTCCGTCCGTGGAGCGGGCAAAGAACTGAAGGAATATGTACTGACGAAAGTTTACCGGCACTTCTGCTGTAAAGGCATACATGCCTCCCCGAAGGATATTGTCAACAGTCCAAGTCACAACTCCTTTATATTTCACATCTGGAAGCTCTATTCCAGTCTCTTCGAATACCTCTCTTAAGATGCATTCAGTAGGAGTTTCTCCTTTTTCTATCTTTCCGCCGACACCGTTCCAACTTCCCATCCAGCTTGATTTTTCTCTATTCAATAGCAATATCTTGTCCTCTTTTTTTATAAAACAAATAGTATATTTAAACATGTATAATCCCTCCAAAAAATGTCTGCATTCTTTGCTTATATTAATGCTATATTCATTTTGAGTCAAGCTTTTTTGCCATGCTCTTCCATCCTGCTTGTCTTTATTTTTCGAAAAGTGTATGTTAAAATAAAAACGAGGTGAAATCATGTATATCTTGGCTAGCGATTATGATGGGACTCTCACCCATGACGGAATTGTATCGGAAGAAGACAGGTTGGCAATTGAAAAATGGCAAATGGCAGGCAATCTGTTTGGTATTAACAGCGGGCGCGGATATTCCAGCATCTGTAAAGAAATGATACGCAATAATCTGGTCTGCGATTTTCATATCTGCAATAACGGCAGTATAATTTATGACGGAGATTCTGAGCCTGTAGATCAGACTGCAGCCGGCGGAAAAATTCTTCAGTCGCTTATACCCTTTATCATAGAGAGCGGCGGTTTCGATGTATCTATTTATCGCGTCCACGAAAGTTACCGGGTAATAATCGGCAATGAAGAACGTCGTAATTTCCATGAAAACTGGATAACAGCGAATGATTTAAAAATTATACCATATTTTAATCAGGTGGATACAAGGTTTATCAGGGACAATCAGGCGGGGGAACTTACCGGACAGGTTAACCGGCAATTCGGCAAATATGTGACTGCCCTTCAAAACGGCGTCAACGTCAATATAGTGCCCGCAGGTGTGGACAAGGCTACCGGGCTGCTTCACTATATGGCATTAAAAAATGTCCCCAAAAATCATGTCCTTGCCATCGGTGATGATTACAACGATTTGAATATGATTCTAGAGTTTAACGGCTATACTGTAACCTCAGGCAGACCGGAAGTGATCGCCCATGCAAAGAAGGCATACAACAGCATAGCAGGCCTGATAAAAGAATATCTGCCTGGTTAAACAAAACTCCAGAATTTAAACATATAACCCTTTATATTCCCTTTAATAGTTTTCTTGCTTTATATTTGCTTAAATTGAATTCACTCCAGCTTTTCTCAGATTCCAGCATTTCCTTTCTGTGGGCAAGATTTTCATTTATGCTTTCCCTTATAGATGGATTGGCAACATTTTTAAGCTTTATTAAATATGGTACAGCTTCAAAAGAAAGGTCATTAAGATAATAAACATCCACTTTGCCTTTTGAAAAATACATATCAACATTCTTCCTTGCAATAAATCCGTCGATATTTATATAATTAATAACCGTATACATGACAAGAGAGATTACTATAATGCTCTTTACTATATTTATTCTTCTAATCCAGATTCCTGCAAGAACAACCAGGCAAAGGACAAATAGCAGCAACATGAACAAATGAACGAAAACTCTGAGGTAGGTATAACCATAAGAGCTTTCATATAAAGAAAGCTTTAAATTAGCAGAATACAACATGTTCAATGTAAAAAATATCAATACGCTCAAGAGTATATTCCCTGCGGTTAAAAGTTTTTTGTTTTCTCTTTTTATAAACTTTACACAGTTGAAAACGATTATAAAATTGATGGAAGTTACTGCAACCAGCTCAAAAAATCCCTTTCTCGCATACTCGGAATAAGTAAATCCTGCCGGAAGTGCCATACTGCCTCCGCCATACAGGTATGAAAACTGTATTACCGAGAATGCCAGGTATAAAAGATTCAATATCGCCAGGAAAGTAATCAACGTAACCGGTTCCCATGTTATAAGCGCCGGGTTGGATTTTACTTTCTCCACGCAGTTTCCATCTTTAAATCCCCATACATATCCAAAGAAATAAAATGCTACAAAAAATATCAAGACAGCATGCAAAATAATTCTTTCAAAATCAATCTCTTTAAATATGGATGCAAAATTATTAAGATAATAATTAAATACCATGTCTGCAGAGCTTAAAAGCCCGATGATTACAAATAATACCGGTAAAGATATCAACAATCCGATAACTATCTGTCTTCTGCTGCCTTTTGACTTTGATTTGCCGTTTTCCCTTGCATATGCCCTTGTGATTCTGAAAGGCTTTGGAATATTGCATAGCACGTTGGATACAGCCTTCTCAAGTATCTCGACTATAAAACTCATCTTATCCCACCGCTCACCCGGCTCATAAATCAGTATGGAACTTACGACCATGAGCAGCGGAACAATTAAGAAGTTAAAAAATGAAAGTATGCCATTAGTATGAACAGTGTAGCTAAAAGATAAAAGAGCAATCGGTATCAGTAAAAACCATCCAGTATTCCATTTAAAATGTAAAGACTCCTTCATAAGCCATATAGAAAATGCTATACACAGGGAAATAAACAGGAAATAAGATATTCCCAAGGCTCTATCGAAGAAAAACCTGTCAAATATCACTCCCAGAAGCAATGATAAAAAAATACAGTATAACCCATCTCTTATTTTGTCTTTGCACGCAAAATTATTTTCCACTTAAAACCCACCTATCCTTCATACTTTTTATAAAATAATTCCTCTATTAACTGATTTTCATTTCTATAATACTACAGTATATCATTAATTGCAATAAATACTTATCGTTTATCAATAAATATTTATTGATAGTCTCTACTATCCGACATATGCTATAAATCCTCTTGATCAAAACATGTCTTATATTTGATGCATCCCCATCATCCTCAAGCACGTTTAAAAGCGGCTCTATAAGTGATAGAATAAAATATATCAAAACTAAATAAATCACCAAATGGCAGTAATGGAGGTAACAACATTGGATACATTTGATATTACATTTATAGGGCACATGTGCTTTAACGAAATCATACCGTACAGGGGAAAAAGCAATGTCAGCTACGGCGGTTCCATACTTTTAAGTACTGCAGTTTCCTCAAGGATTGGGAAAAGGACTGCAGTTATAGTAAAGATGGCTGAAAGTGATAAATACATGTTAAAGTCCATGCGTGAACTTGGAGCAGATGTATACATCATACCGAGCAAAGATACTACATATATAAAAGTTATAT
Source organism: Clostridiales bacterium (assembly GCA_030016385.1). Classification (NCBI taxonomy): domain Bacteria; kingdom Bacillati; phylum Bacillota; class Clostridia; order Eubacteriales; species Clostridiales bacterium. Next base: position 3,704 of record JASEJN010000107.1, read on the forward strand.
ATCCTGATGAAAATGTCGATAACAGGGAATTCGTACTTGAAAAAAATGCAGGAATTATAAAAATTAATGAAATGCCCAAAATTAAAAGCAAGTATGTTCACTTAGCCGGTATTTCAAATACAGAATTCGATATGGATCTCATAAAACATTTGAGAGAAAGATATGATCACCTTTCAATCGATATGCAAAGCATTGTAAGGCATGTTGATATGACCACACATAAAATATCTTTTGTGGATGATGCCAGAAAAAAAGAGATTTCATCGCTGATGGACGGCATTAAATTAGACATCGTTGAAGCAAAAATACTGACAGGCTTTGATGATATGGAGGAAGCTGCCAAGGTATTTGAAGGTTGGGGATGCCCCGAGGTTATGATAACCCATTCGTCAGGCGTACTTGTCCGTGCAAATGGCAAAACATATTATGAAAAATTTACAAATAAGAGCGATGTAGGCAGAACGGGAAGGGGAGATACTACCTTTGCCGCATACCTTTCATATAGGATGTCCCATAATGCAGCTGAATCTACAAGATTTGCAGCCGCCCTCGTATCCATAAAAATGGAGACTCCCGGTCCCTTCTCAGGGACTCTTGAAGACGTAATTGCCAGGATGGGGAATGACAATAAATTATAGATACAAATAAATTGCTGCAGTACTGCAGCAATTTATTTGTATCTCAGACTTTTCGTTAAATCATCTTAAATTAACTCGTTGTGCTAGCTTTTTTACTGGTAAAAATTGCGAATGAAAA
>JASEJN010000108.1 GCA_030016385.1 Clostridiales bacterium
CTCAGACAATCAAAAGCTCTAAGGATTCTTATGCGGCAGCAGGCCAAGAACTTATAAAAACTCTCATAATGCTCATTCGTAGCTCAAAATAACATAATCCTATTTATGCCTGATTTCAAATTACGAATTGGAAAAGTTGAATGGACGGGGGATCCCGAGGTACACATAATCTTGATGCACACGGTGCCCCTTTAATATACTGCTCAACAAAAAACATGAATATCGGCGTGCGCAAAGGTTACTTTATTTCATATATTGACATTGAGGTTATTATTTTAAGCGGGTGATGAAAATTAAAACCTATGCGGGCTTTAACTTGAAGGAACTGAAATTATTAGGCAAGGGGACTCAAGGCAAAGTATATAAAATAAATGATAAAATGTGCATCAAGGTTTTCAAAAGCAAAAGAGCATGCGAGGATGAATTTGAATCACTGATGATGGCACAGACGGATATTCATTTTCCAAAGCTATATTATTCAGGTGAGAAGTATATCGTCAGGGAATGCATAAACGGTATCGAGTTAAATGAATACTTATTAAGGCATCCTCTCACTCCATCGATTTCTGCCGGTATTATTGATATATATGAAGCCATGATGAAAATTGGTTATAAACGATTGGATTCAGCGATATTCCATATCTTTGTAACTTCGCAGGGCAGCCTTAAACTCATTGATACTGCCAAAGCATTAAAGAAAAAAGCAAATTGCCCTCACCTGATTCTCAGCGGGTTAAAAAAGCTCGGATATAAGAAAGAGTTCTTGAATTTTGTTAAGAATACAAGACCGGACATATACGGATACATGAAAAATAAAAGGGAATCGGGTGACAGATATGCTTACAAGAGGTGATCTCCATATCCATTCAACTGCTTCCGATGGTGATTTTAGCCCATGGGAGATAGTCAAGTCTGCGAAGGAACATGGAGTCGATACGATAGCAATCACAGACCACAATTCAACCGATGGAATAAACGAAGCGGCGTCGGCAGGCAGGCAATACGGTGTTGCAGTGATCCCCGCCGTAGAATTATCGACAAAATATGGTGGAGAGAGAGTCCATATACTGGGATATTTTAAAAACAACAGATTTAACGACAGCATCCTTAAGGATATTTTGACTCTTGTAAAGGAGCATGATATTAAAACTGTAAGAAATATATTAAAAGATTTCGTTTATATAAAAGGATATGAAGATCATCTTTCCGTTCCGGAAGGGATAGCTCTTTTAAAAACTTTCGGAGCAGCAGCCGTACTGGCTCATCCAGTCCGTATAAGGGTCAGAAACCTTCCGGCAGTTTTGAGTTTTCCCTTTGACGGAATAGAAGCCAAATATTGTAACAACAGCCGTTATGATACACTATATTTTATTAATATAGCATTATCAAGATTTTCGTTTTATACGGGCGGGTCGGATTTTCATACAAATAGAGGCAGTTATCATACTCACTGTTCCATAGGAAATCCCAGCCTTAATCAAATGGAAATACAAATATTTCTTAGAAACTCAGGTGCAATAGTTTTAAATTAGTGTTTCTGGTATGTAAGTTCGATCGAAAGATTATGATAAGAAAAGCTGTCAGCGAAGCATAGAATAAGTTATGCAGAATATTATTTGAATTTTGGTGATAAAATGAGGTTTGTAATAATCGGGGACAGTAAGGGAAAAGAAGGCGGCATCAACAAAAAGGTGCTTGCAAGAATATTGAATAAGACCGATAAGTTATACCCCAAGCCGGAATTTTTTGTGATGCTTGGAGATAGTGTGGCGGGGAGCAGAATCCCGGAAATACTGGCAGCGCAGCTAATTATGCTGAGAAAGCTTATAGAAAGATATCATCCGAATATACCGATAATTCCGGTAGCAGGCAACCATGAGGTCAATGTTACATCGACAGATGGCAGATACGAAAAAATATTATCCGAGATTTATTGCGATTTTACGCCTGACGGCATACTTCAAAATTATAACCGGACAGTATATTATAAAGATTTTAGTGAAACCAGACTTATAATACTCAATGCCTTTCATTATGGAAAGATGCACAAAATCGATAAAGAGCAGCTCGACTGGCTTGAACAGGCGGCTTCGGCAAATAAAAAAAGTAAAATCGTGTTTGTCCATTCACCAGCGTTCCCTACAGGGGCACACCTTGGACACTGTCTCGACTTATATCCTGCTTGCAGAGATGCTTTCTGGAATATAATCGACAAATATCGGATAGATATAGTTTTCTCGGGGCACGAACATAACTATTCTAGAAGAATAGTAAACAATTCGTTCAACGATGGGGAAAATAATTTCAGGAATTGTGTCTGCCAGGTAATTACGGGTGGTGGCGGCGAAAAACTGAAGAGTAAATATAAAAGCAGGGAAGGCGTAATTGTCCCTCCAATAGATAAATATCACTTTGTAGTTGTGGATATTATAGCTGGTACCATAGACGTTTCTGCTATAAGTTCTGAAGGCAAAAAGATGGACCAATTCAAAATAGTAAAATAAGATATATCATCTCAGAAAGTCGCACATCTGAAATTTTTGTAAATAATTTTTAACTTTTTTGTGAATTTTAATGATAAAATAATATTAAAAGTTATCCGAAACTATGAGGTGAGAATTTTGGATTATTCTCTGAAAGATTTAATATCCAAGAGCCAGGATGGGGATATAAGCGTATTTGAAGAGCTTATAAAATTATATCAAAAGAAAATATTTAACATTGCATACAGGATGGTAGGCAATTATGATGATGCATCGGATATTGCCCAGGAAGTCTGCATAAAGATATTCAGATCCATCAAGAAATTCAAACAGGACTCATCTTTTAGCACATGGGTATACAGGATAACTTGTAACGTATGCATCGATGAAATCAGGAAACGAAAGGCCAATACAATATCTTTGACAGCCATAAATGAAGATAAGGAATATGAGATACCGATTGCGGACAAAAGAGGACTTCCTGATGAAATAGTCGAAAACAAGGAAACAGAAGAATTTATAATGCAGTCTATAAATGAACTTTCGCCAGAGTACAGGGCGTTGATTATATTAAGGGATGTATACGGTTATACATATATTGAAATATCGAAAATTTTATGTATAAATATCGGGACGGTCAAGTCGCGGTTAAACAGGGCAAGAAGTCTTTTGAAAGAAAAAATAAAAAAGAATGAACTTTTTAACGATAAGAACGTCTAATAATTTGAAAGGAGGTTTTTCATAATGGAATGTTCAAGGGTAATGGAACTTCTCTCAGAATATGCTGATGATGAGCTTGATTCTGAAACTTCGGATGAAATACGAAAGCATATGGAAAGTTGCAGCAGTTGTAAATATGAATATGAATTGCTGATGGGCGTTATAGATAATTGCCGCAGACTTGGAGAAGTCGACCTTCCCGGGGATTTTAACAAAAACCTGCATGAAAAACTTATATCCGAGGGCAGCAGTTATAAAAATAGATATATATGGTTGAAAAGGTATGGTGCAGTTGCAGCCGTCCTGATTTTATTTATATCCATAGGTTTTATGGTCCGCAGCGACATGTTTGGGATGAAAAGGACAAAATCCAGCAGTGTTGCACAAGAAAATATGAAAACCAGCAGTGAAAAAAAAGTACAGTCTAAAGCAAACGGTTCAGCCGATGAAAAGAAAAACTTTGACATGAATCAAGAGCTAAAGAGCCAGCGTGGTGGTAAATCTGTCAATGAAATTTCTTTAATGATTAATCTAAACGATGAAGAGTACACTAAAGATCATCAAAATATAATAAATACGGTTTACAGATTTGGAGGATGTAAAATTCAGTACGATAATTACCAGTATAAAGTTCCCATAAATAATTTGTTTAAATTATACGAGAGCATTAAAGATGATTATAAAATCAAGGATATTTTACTTAATTCCGAAGATAAGACTTTGCAGTACAAGAAGCTTTATGAGGAACTGGACACTCTTAAAGAGAGTGAAGGCAAGAATCCCGACAGCGCCGATATAAAAAAACAGATTGACAAAGAAGAGTCGGAGCTTAAAGAGATGGATGAAAGTGGTCAATATTTTTTTGTAAGTATTAAAGTACCGCGTTAAGAATTAGTTTATTATGAATATAAATCTGGATATACGTAAATTATATTCCAGTTTCGATAAAAATACATGTGAACATATACATGTATTTTTTTATTGACATTCGATTCGCAATATGAAATCGAAATAAATAGGATTATATTATTTTGAGCAACGA
>JASEJN010000109.1 GCA_030016385.1 Clostridiales bacterium
CTCCCAAAGATAAAGGATGAAAATATTTTCTTAGAACCATTCAATAAGGAGACCGGTATATTCATGTTATAGGCTAAAAATACATATTATGGTAGCTGCCTGCATTATAAAATTGATAAAACACTCACTAATAAAAGAATTGCATATGCAAATATGCATTCCGGTTCTTTTCATAGTTGGTTGAGCTTCTGTTAGAAAATTGATATAATAAGATATTCAATCTGACAGAAATGAGGACACACAATGGATGAATTCATAAAATTATTAGATGCTAATTTAGAATATGTAAATCATGAAATTATAGATGATACAATTTATATAAGTGTAATTTCTAATCGTGAAGAGGTTCAATGCCCATTTTGCGGTCATATGTCATCTCAAACCCACAGTACCTATGAAAGAAGCTTTCAAGATTTGCCCATGCAGGGAAAGAAGGTAATAATAAATATTAAAAATCGAGAGATGTTTTGTAATAATCCTGAATGTGACCATACAACCTTCGCTGAAAGGTTTACCTGGTTAGCTAATAAATCTAAAAAACCAGACGCCTTGAGGATGAGATAGTACGTCTATCACTTAATTGTAGTTCCAATGCAGCAGCAAGATTTTTAAGTAAAAATACAGTTATTGTTGGTAAAAGTACCATCTGTAATCTCTTAAAAAAAAGTAAAACCTATAGTGAATAAGAATGAAGTTACCATCGTATGTATAGATGATGAGGAAATAATCCGAGAAAAAGGATTTAAGGGGTCCTCCTCTACAATCCGTCATTATGCATCTGAATGGAAAAAAGATTTAAAGAAAATGAAGTTGGAGAAGGGAAAGGAATTATTACAATAAAGCGAGATGACATTTTTAAGACTTTATTCGGACCAGTATCAGACATTAAAAGTCTTGAAAAAGATAAATTTCAGTGTTTTTGTAATCAGTATCCTTTTTTTAAAACAATCTTAGAATTGACTAATTCATTTAGAAAGATTTTTGAACAAAGTGAGCCTAAACTGTTAAGAGAATGAATAGCTAAAGCCAAGAATACAAAAATTAAAGAGATTATTAGTTTTGCCAATGGCGTTGAGAGGGATTATGATGCTGTAGAGAATGCTGTATGCTTACCATATAGTAATGGGTTAGCCGAAGGAAGCGTAAATAAAATAAAAGTTATAAAAAGGATTATGTATGGCCGGTGTAGTTTTGAAACATTGAGAAACAAAACTATCCGGCTTGATAAAATGCATAAATTCAACTAACTCGGGAAAGAACCCAAAAATTAGGTCAACCGCTCATTGAATTTTAGGTCATTTGTTATAGAATTATTGCACCTATGAATCATTGTTATGATTTGGTCATGGCTCAAAAGATAAAGAAGGAAAAAGAGAAGAAGGAATATATACAAGATGAATTGATTAAGGAAGCAAGAAATTCTGCAAACATGTATAATGATACCTGGAACAGCAGACTTATAGCAATTGTCAGGGGTGAAAAGACCGGCCCATATAATGGATTGAGGGCAATTATAGGGAGATGTGGTTAAGGCTGCCATAAAGATAAGCAACAAAACAGCTATAACTGTTTCCATAATATGGATAATATCCATATTCTTTTTCCCTACAGTAACTTGACACTATCTTTATTAACAGTAAATTTGACATATTATGGGTTAATGGTATAATTATAGTAAAAATATTATTATAAGGAGTGAAATGCAAAAATTCAAAAGGAATTTTTGCATTTTGGCTGTTGTCATGACATTAATAATTTCTAGTACTCCTGCTTTTGCTATAAGTGAAACATATATTCATGGAAATAGGACATTTAATGACAGAAGATTAACAGGTGGTGTTGGACAATATGGGAAATTTCGTCGATATTATATTGGTTATCATCCAATGTAAGTAGTGATTATGTATCTACAATAGCTGCTGCCGTTAGTAATTGGGTTAATACTACTACCAATCCAGGAGTTACAACATCCATCTCAATTCGCCAAACAACTACACAATCAAGTTCTTCATTTGATATTTATGATTTTTCATTTGCTGGCTCTACTACAGGTTTAACAGAATTTTGGATTTATTCTACTTATATTAATGATCCTTCTGCTTCTAATTGGGGATGGACAAAGATTTTTATTGATTGTAATAAAACTAGTTATTATTCTATATTTGACAAAACTGGCCTTGTAGCGCATGAGCTGGGGCATGCCATGGGTTTAAGCCATCAGCCGAATCTTCCAGGTATTTCAATAATGTACAATTATGATGATTATAGGGATAGAGACAGACCAGGTAGTATTGACTGCAATAACATTAATCATATTTATGAATAACTTATTTTCAATAAAATAATTTAAGAAGTATGTCTTAAAGATTTTTAAATATTATTTTTAAAAATCATAATTATAAGATAAGGAGTGTTAATCTTGAAAACGATTATAAAAGCAATAGCTATCGGTTTAATGATTTTTGTTGTCTTTGAGTTGTCTGGGTGTTTTTCAACTCTTTCCGGAAATAGCGACAGTAAAAAATCTTTTTCTACGACTAAGAGCAGAACTGCATCCTCTGGCAGAAATTTGACTATCAAAGTCAAAGAGTTTGATATTAAAGGACGTGAAGATCAGATTAAAAAAGCTCAAGAGGTATTGGTTTCTCCATCATTTGCCACAAGCTGTGCTACTTTTGAAGGTTTATATAAAAATTCTACTCAGATTGTACGCTGCGACATACAAAATGTTGGTTTTACAGTCAAGAATGGAATGCCATATACGAAACTTGATGTAAAAGTCACAGATTCATTGAAAGGAGATTTGCATATTGATGATATTATCACTATAATTCAATATGGTGGATATATGACTATACAGGATGAAATAGAAGCATTCAATAATGAAGTCCATTTTGCTGGCATGACGAAAGAAGAAAGAGAAAATACCATTATAGAAAAGAAAATAACTAAAGAGGCATATCCTAAGGCAGGAGAATCTTATGTATATTTTCTGAGCCTAAATAATAAGTTTTCAGGAGCATATGTACCGGTTAATGATTATGAATGCCGATATAAGTTGAACAGCAAAGGGAGATTTGTGCGATATATGCCTCAAAATGAATCAAATGCCAAAGCATTTACATCAGATGAAATTCAGTCAGTTGATAATTGTACCTTTGAATGGATGAAGCAGCAAATACAGTATATTGCATCCAAACGGTAAAATATGGCTTATATAAGTGATATAAATTATGTAGATACAGATGAAGTTTGATTGTATTTCAATCGTAAAAGGAGCCGACTGAATAAAAATCCGTGTAAATAGCAATAATCTCCACATAAACAAATGGAGGTTAAGTAAATGAAAACATCAAAAAACATTCACACGGATAA
>JASEJN010000110.1 GCA_030016385.1 Clostridiales bacterium
TGTGCTATCTGGGATAGTTCTTCATAAAAGCATTCTTCAGGTGCTCTATAGCCAAATATCTTACGTGGAAGGAATTTTATATACGGATTAATGCACTCCTGAAGAATGATGAGTATGAACTTTATGAAAAAGATCATATCTCTGGAAGGAGTATATATGGTTGGAGGCTTATTCATACTGTTAATCAAATTCTCTCTGCTCAAAGTGAAAACATAAAAAATAACTTTGATACAGACTATGTAAGAACACAAGTTGGATTAATGAATGATTTAATATATTCTGCACCGCATTCAGCTATAGGCAAAGCTAAAGAATTACTTGAAATATGTTGTAAGACAATTTTAGATGAGCAAGGCATTACATATTCAACAGAATTAGATCTCATACAGTTGATGAAGCTGGCTTGTGAAAGTATAAATCTTAATCCGAAGAAAATTCCCGAAAATGTTCTGGATAGAGATATAGCAGGAAGAATATTGGGCAATCTTGCAAATATCGCACAAGGAATGGCAGAGTTAAGAAATTTATATGGAGATGGACATGGTTAAAATAAAAATTTTAAGCCACTACCTCCGCGATATGCTAATTTAGCAGTAGGAGCAGCGGTAGCCGCTGTAAATTTTATATGGGAAACATATATGGAAAGAAAGAATACATTATTCCAAAATTGTGATGATAGTAATGAGTAAAACTTTTTTAGTGATAAAAAAACGGGATAAAAGCGCAAACAGAAGAAATTATCCCACATTCAGTTTTTAATGGCATTATAAGTGTATATAATGAGTTTAAAACTGCAATGTCGGCAAGTTTTCCCGAAAGGTGCCCTGATAATGGAATGATTGTAGGTTTTGATGAAAAAGTATTTAGAGATTCAATTCTGTCTTTAATACCTGACTTTAAATTATCTGATCACGGCTGGATAACTACCATAAATGAATATACTGAGTTTGATCAATATGCGCTTCTGGATTTTATTGAATTTTGCATGGAAAACATTAAAGATTATGAGCAGAAAGATTATCATGGATATTTCTCTCATTATCATTTTAATTTTGACACTAAAGGAACTAAGAATAAAACCATGTTTTGCGATAAGATTAATCGCATTTTTCAAAGGAATGGCATAGCTTTTAACCTTACCGAGAATGGAGAAATTAGACGTGTTTTACCGGTAGAGTTAGATCGCATTATTAAAAAATACTGTAATAAAGGTTCTGATATTGAGTTAAATAAGCTAATTGATTTAGCAATAAAAAACATTGTTAAGCCGAAAATTGATGACCGGCAGGTAGCTTTGGAAAAGATATGGGATGCATTTGAAAGAATAAAAACGTATCATTTAGGTGTTGATAAAAAAGCATCTGTTATGGCTCTTATAACATCGGCGTCTGAGAATTCCACGGAATTTTACAACTTACTTGATACAGAATTAAAAACATTAACGATAATCGGAAATCGATTTCGAATTCGACATCATGAAACTGACAAGATAAAAATAAGCAGTGTCAAACATATAGATTATTTATTTTATCGCATGATGTCATTAATAAGTATGCTGATTAATTATCTTTGAGTAATATATTGAGGATAATAGTGGATATGTTTCTAATTATGTTTAGTTTTAGTGATTGAATTATTGTATACACCTATTCTTGCAACTTCACTCCGACACATATAGAGTGTGTAGTATTGATAGAGGGAAAGTAACATAAAAGAGAGTCAAAGAGAGCCATTGGGGACGGTTCTTGTGGCTCATTTTTAAGTTATCAAGTTATTACTTTCGCTATTGTAATCTACGCAGGCCAGTTAATAAATATTTTGATACTTAAGTTTGATAATATTATAATTGTTGCTGAAACAATTAACGGCCACCAAAGCACAGGAAGCATTATAATGACTATTTAAAATTAAATTGAGCTTGCAGTACCCGCAGAGATATGAAAGATAACATAATTATTAATTGATATCATAGCATGAAAGAAGTATAATATGGTTAGAATGTTACTACAAGGAGTTGATACAATGCTGATTAAACCATCCGCAAGTATCCGGCAAAACTATAATGAAATTGCTGCCTTGTGCAAGTCTACCGGAGAGCCTGTTTTTCTCACCAAGAACGGTGAGGGTGATCTCGTGGTAATGGATATAGAGGCTTTTACCCGCCGAGAGAAAATGCTAAAGCTTAGAGAAGAACTGCTGGCTGTTGAGGAAGATCGCCTGGCCGGCCGTACCGGAGTTACACCAGATGAATTGGACAGCTATCTCGAAAGCATTATTGACGAGGTGGAGCATGGAAAAGAGAGTTCAGTATAAGGTGATTGTTTCCGACCGTGCCCGTCAAATGTTGGCGGGTCACGTGCGATTTCTGGCACAGAAAAGTCCTGCTGCTGCACGTAGAACAAAAAACGATTTTATGAATGCTATTCACTCTCTTTCTATAATGCCTGAACGATTTCCATTTCTTACTGCAGAATTTATCCCACTAAATAAGTATCATAAGATGTTTGTCGAAAATTATTATCTGGTTCTATATCAAATTAAGGATCAAACAGTGTATGTTGATTATATTGTGGATTGCAGACAAGATTATGGGTGGTTGGTACGGTAGATTTGGTTTTATTTTAGAATAAATTAGCTTTAATCAGTTGCTTTCGAATTTGAGGACCTATAAAAGTAGCAAGAAGAATCTTAGCAAGGTCTCCGGGTATAAAGGGTATCACACCTGCTGCAACTGCAGTATTTAAGGGCATATTAGCCTGATATGAGAGCTAAAGGGTACCAAGGATATTGCATACGGCAGTACCCAATATCATACCTGCAACGCATAAATACCATTTATCAAAAAATTTATCGATGAAAAGTCCGGCAATCAGCGCCATAAAAATATATCCGATAATATATCCGCCGGTTGGGCCAAATAGTTTAGGGATACCACCGGTAAAATTAGAAAATACGGGGAGGCCTGTAGCACTTAATAATATATATATTATTATACAGCTTATTGTTCCTCTTTTCATGCCAAGAGTATAAAGTGCGAAATATATAGCTAAGTTTGTAAAGGAGATTAGTACTATTCCGATGGGAATTGACAAAGGTCCAAGTATACACATGACGGCAGCCATGACCCCAATAATTGCCATTTGATATACATTAGATTTTTGGAGAAAAAATAAAAAAACAAGAAGAAGAAATGATAAAGAAGTATGAACAAGGCAAATTACAAGGGGAAAGAGAAGTAAAGGTCCTGTTCCAGGAAGCGGATGGCCTATTTCTTAACATGCAGGGAGATGATAGGCCCAAAACAGGCAAAAGCAAAAAGAAAGAGATAAAACTTGCCATAACCTACGAAGGATG
>JASEJN010000111.1 GCA_030016385.1 Clostridiales bacterium
ACAACTGTTCTCTCTTAAATCAGGTGGTGTGGATAAATATGCGGAAACTCAAGAATTTCGGCATTCTTGACAAAATTTATCCTTTCTGATAAAATAAATCCATTCATGGGGGAGTAGTTGGCGTACCTCACGTTGCAAGTCAACATGCTGACCGTAAAAGACGGTCTGGCTTGCATTAAACAACAAGACTCATGTACGGCTTTATGCTGTACCTGTGTCTGTCATAAAGATTATACAATCAGGTGCTGCAATAGCGCCTGATTTTTTTATGGGGTGAAAATATGGGATTATTGGAACTGTTATTGATCGGCATCGGCCTGTCGATGGACGCCTTTGCGGCATCGTTATGCAAGGGATTGAATATGAAAAAACCGAATCTGCATAATTCGGTAATCATAGCGCTTTTCTTTGGCGGATTTCAGGCAGTGATGCCGCTTATCGGCTGGCTGCTGGGGAAGCAGTTCGAACGGTATATCACAAGCATCGATCACTGGATCGCCTTTGGTTTGCTGTCATTCATCGGCGGAAAAGCGATATACGACGTATTCAATGACGATGGATGTTCCCGCAATTGCTGTGACAGACTTGACATCAAAGAGCTGCTCATACTGTCTATTGCCACGAGCATCGATGCTCTTGCAGTAGGCATCACCTTTGCATTTTTAAAGATATCTATTATCCCTGCTGTTTCATTGATCGGAATGACCACATTTATTCTTTCATTGGTCGGAGTTGGCATCGGTCATCGATTCGGCGTAAAATTCAAAAGCAGATCGGAGCTTGCGGGCGGAATCGTGCTTATCCTGATCGGGTTGAAGATTCTTATTGAGCACTTGTTCTTTCAATAGGATGTCCGGCAGGGTTTTGCGCTAACGCTCTTCACATAATATTCTTCAAATATAAAAAATACACTATCATGCTTAAGATCGTGTAAATAGCATGTCCCCTTAGAATCAAATCGCCATACCCAAATTCAAGATGATAAATCAATCGATTAAATTATTTGATTAAAATACTTGATTAATTTTTTGGATATGTTATATTAGTCTCAGAGGGAAATGCATAAGGGGGTATATACATGAAAGAAAATATAAACAAACTCATGCCATACATTACAGGAGCCATAGGGGCCGCCCTGCTGTTCTTCGTAGGCTGGGAGCACAACATTACCGTGGCGGCCTGGATTTCTTTCCCAATTTTAATCTATTCATTCAGAAGGATTGATAAATGGTATAAGACGCTTCCGCTTGTGCTGATCATGGCGGCCGCCAGATTTTTGGTAATTAACGGAGCCTGGGATCTCGAGCCCGTTCTGCTTCTTGTATTCCCGTTTTTGGTGACGTTGCCACTGCTGATTTCATTATATCTCGACAGAGCCTACTACAAAAAAATGAATCTGCTGATATCGACATTCGTATTTCCATGTACGTTTGTTGTATTTGACTACATTTTAACTTATGCCAATCTGGGTATGACTTTTTCTGTTGCTTACACCCAGAGCAAATTTTTGCCGCTTATTCAAGCAACATCCCTGTTCGGCAGCTGGTTCATCGAATTTATCGTAGTGTGGTTTGCACCGGTTGCCGTATTAGCCGCCCAAAATATCAAGAATCTATCTGCTGTTGCAAAACCGCTTATTGCGTATGCGGTCGTATTTGCCATTATCATGTCGTTCGGATATCTGCGTCTCTCATTCGACCGTCCGGATAGCAAGACGGTGCGGATAGCTTCGATCACCGAGCCCCACGACCGCGATTACTGGGCGATTACCGATGCGGGAACACCGCGCCAAGAAGCAAATAGTATCAAACCTTCGATGGCAAGGATCCAGCAGAAATTGTTTGAGCCGAGCAAGAGGGCAGCCGATTACGGCGCCAAGATTATTTTCTGGAGCGAAGGGAATTGTCCTGTCTACGAAGACGATTTTGATGCATTTTTGAGCAGGGCAAAAAATTTTGCAAGTGAAAATCATGTGTACTTTATGCCAACAGTCGTAAAACTGATCTATAACCAAACAAGGAACGGCAATCTCGCGATCATGATTAACCCCGACGGAAATGTAGAATTCCAGTACGAAAAGACGGTCTCCTGGTACCCGACCGAATCGGATGGAGTCATACATGTGATTGGCACGCCATATGGCAAAATCTCAACGGCAATATGTTTTGATATGGATTACCCGGCTCTGATCTCCCAGGCAAGAGATGCCGACATTATGCTCGTGCCCGGATTCGATACGAAAAGAATCGACGATTACCATACGCAGGTTGCGTTTTTGAGGGGCGTCGAAAATGGTTTTTCAACTGTCAGGCAGGCAAACAAAGGCTCTTCCATATCAGCCGATTACCTCGGGAATATGCTCACATATCAAAATTACTTCAGAACAGATGACAGAGTTATGATCAGCGATGTCCCTGAAAAGGGAAAAACGACGCTATACGGCTTGACCGGCGAAGTATTTTTGTGGCTTGATTGCGCGGCCTTTTTAGCCGTCAATATTATCTATATCTTAAATAGCCTGAAATCACGGTCAAAAAAATCTATGTAACATTTTTACCGAACGGTGGAATATGGCAAGGTTGTATTGCAACCTTGCCATATTTATTCCAGTTCAAAAGCACCCGTATAAAGTTGATAATATTTCCCTTTTTCATCGATAAGCTTCTTGTGACTTCCACGTTCTATAATATTTCCGTGTTCAAGCACCATGATAACGTCTGAGTTCTGTACAGTTGACAACCGGTGGGCAATTACAAAAACCGTTCTTCCCTTCATCAATGCATCCATGCCTCTCTGGACAATTGCTTCTGTTCTGGTGTCTATCGATGAAGTAGCCTCGTCCAAAATCATAACCGGAGGATCGGCGACAGCAGCCCTGGATATGGCTATCAACTGGCGCTGGCCCTGTGAAAGATTGCTCCCATTTGCCGTAATCATGGTATGATACCCTTCGGGAAGTCTTGTTATGAAATCATCTGCACCAGCTAATTTCGCAGCTTGAGGTATACCAACTTTGACGGACACAGCTTCGTGATTATATAATAAAATCATGG
>JASEJN010000112.1 GCA_030016385.1 Clostridiales bacterium
GTTTTTCATTCGCAATTTTTACCAGTAAAAAAGCTAGCACAACGAGTTAATTTAAAATAATAATATATAATAACTTTCCTGCAGTATGATCATTATATTCCAAATGGGGTGGAGGATTGAAAAGGGTATTCATTTTTGCAGTTTCCGTTGTGATAACCTTAGTATGCGCCCAATATCTGCTAAAGATATATACAAATACCTTTGAATCTATTACAGCTTCGGTTCGAGGGAATGACGACCTGCACATACTTATAGACATAAATAAAAAAACATTATATGCGATCACGGGAAATCATGTAATCGCGAAATATCCTGTTGCTTCGGGAAAGCCCGATACTCCCTCACCCGTAGGGGATTTTCTGATAATACAAAAGTCGAAATGGGGAGAAGGATTCGGCACGTCGTGGTTGGGGCTCAATGTTCCGTGGGGGATTTACGGCATACATGGAACAACTATGCCAAGCTCCATAGGGAGAGCTGCATCCCACGGATGCATCAGGATGAGAAACAGCGATGTAGATAAGCTTTATAAAATAGTAAAAGTCGGTACCCCTGTAAAAATCATCGGCGGGGATTACGGAATGCTTGGAAATGGGTACAGAGTCCTATCTCCCGGCGACAGGGGGGCGGATGTTTACCTCGTACAGTCAAGGCTAAAAAATCTGGGATTTTATAAAGGAAGCATCGATGGTATTTACGGATCCGGTATGGAAAAAGCTGTAAACGATTTTCAAAAGAAAAACAAGCTTCCTGTGACCAATAAAATAACCGAATCTTTATATAAAAAACTCGGCATTATCCTTTTTGAGTAACATTATAAATGATACAGTTCATATTGATTAATTTTAAAATCCTGTTGTTTTGTGCTAATCCTGTTCTTCTATTTCTTTAAGCCAGACTTCAACCGATGCATCGCTTGGCATTCTCCAGTCTCCTCTTGGGGATAGGCTTATGGTACCTACCTTTGGACCGTCTGGTATGCAGGAGCGTTTAAACTGCATGGCAAAAAATCTTTTATAAAAACATTTCAGCCACTTTTTTATTTCTTCTTTAGTATATTTTTCCCTAAAAGCATTACAAGCCAGGAAAATAATCTTCGAAGGAGGAGCATCATATCTTAAAAAGTGATAAAGGAAAAAATCATGAAGCTCATATGGGCCGATTATCTCTTCAGTTTTCTGGGATATGTTTCCAGACTTGTCTGCAGGCAAAAGCTCGGGACTTACAGGCGTATTCAATATATCAACCAAAACATGGGACGAATCTTCATCCATCTCATTCTCAGACACCCATTTTACCAGCGAGCGCACCAGAGTCTTCGGGATACTGCAATTTACCGCATACATGGACATATGATCCCCATTGTATGTGCTCCATCCGAGCGCAATTTCCGAAAGATCGCCCGTACCTATGACAAGTCCCTTAACCTTATTTGCAATATCCATAAGTATCTGTGTCCTCTCGCGGGCCTGAACATTTTCATAAGTAACATCCAAGACCGAAGGGTCGTGCCCTATATCCTTAAAATGCAAAAGAGCGGCATTTACGATATCTATCTTTTTAAAGTTAGTTTTTAATGCATTGCACAGCTTGACGGTATTATTATATGTCCTGTCTGTCGTACCGAATCCAGGCATAGTAATCGTATATATATTATCCCTGCCTATACCTAAAGCGTCAAAAGTTTTTACCGCAACCAACAGAGCAAGGGTGGAATCCAGCCCGCCTGAAACTCCTATTACGGCCCTGCTGTCTTTCGTATGCTCGATGCGCTTTGCAAGCCCGGCAACCTGTATATTGAATATCTCCCTGCATCTTGAGTCTCTCGTGCTTATATCCGACGGTACAAAAGGATGGGGATCAATAAACCTGTCGATGCTGTTCACCCTATCTCTATTCTGGGTAAATAGAACTTTCCTCACAGGTTTATAATTATCAGCCGCTGAATCCCTGAAAGTAAGATTTTTTCTCCTCTCGGATGATAATTTTTGGATATCTACATAGCTTTCAATCTTTGCAGAATCCCTCTCAAACCTTTTGGATTCGGACAATATCCCGCCATTTTCAGCGATCAGCAAATGCCCGCTGAACACAAGATCAGTAGTGGATTCGTGCACTCCTGACGACGAATAAACGTATGCACCTATCAGGCGCGCGCTTTGCTGTTTTACAAGTTCTTCCCTGTATGCCGCCTTATTTACGAGCTCATTGCTGGCCGAAAGGTTTACAAGGACAGTTGCGCCGGACAATGCCGTGTAAGATGAAGGCGGCACTGGAGCCCATAGATCCTCACATATTTCGGCGCCTATGCAGTATTCGGGAAAATTTTTATCGGCGAAAATAATATCCGTGCCGAAAGGTGCATTCCTTTTGCAATAATTCACTTCATCGCATGCTGCTTCAGTTGCGGATGAAAACCATCTTTTTTCGTAAAACTCGCTGTAATTCGGCAAATAAGTCTTCGGCACAATACCGAGTATATTCCCATTTTGTATGACAACGGCGCAATTGAACAGAAACTGGTTCACCTTAACAGGGGCTCCGACGAATAAAAGGGTATCACTGCCCTTCGAAAATTCGCATATGCCGCCTATCGCATCTTCAGCAGCATCTATCAGCAAATCCTGCCCGAATAAGTCCCCGCATGTATATCCGGTGACGCAAAGCTCGGGGAATACTGCTGCAGAAATATTTTCACCGGCAATTTTTGAAATCACTTTCATTATTTCATCCGTGTTGTATTTTACATCGGCCACCTTGATTTTTGGCGAAATGGCAGCCACTCTTACAAATCCATAATTATCCATAAGCATAACCTGTTTCTATATTTTTTATCAAAATCGATTGCATTTCTACATTTCTTCAATTCGTAATATGAAATCGGTCATAAATAAGTTTATTCTATTTTGAGCACTCATTCGCCAGATTCAAGTTTTGTAAGTTCTAAGGCCAGCAGCCTTAAGAAT
>JASEJN010000113.1 GCA_030016385.1 Clostridiales bacterium
TTATCCGTGTGAATGTTTTTTGATGTTTTCATTTACTTAACCTCCATTTGTTTATATGGAGATTATTGCCATTTACACGGATTTTTATTCAGTCTCTAGGATTGCTTCACCATCGTCATGGTAATTCTCGTAACCACTTATAAAGGATGTTATAATCTATGCTCGGATTTTGGGAACAATTGCTGATTTAAAGATCATTATGATCAAAATAATATTGGATGGCTTCTTTAAAAGGTATCAATGCTTCTACCTAAGGCTGTCTCATAAAGTGCTTTTATATTTTCCATTGGTATGTCATTTTGAAGTGCATTTGCCGGACATATAATAAGACCTCCTCCTTTACCACAGATTCTAATTCTTTCAGATACTTCATGTTTTACATCGTCTATAGTTCCATAAGGAAGTGTTTTTTGTATTGATATAGCACCATGTATGGTTATTTTATCTCCAAATTCTTTTTTTACCTTTTCAGGATCCATGCATTCGGGTTGTACTGGGTTTATTATGTCTACACCAATTTCTATAAGGTCTTTAAGGACTTCGGTAATATCACCATCGCTATGAAAAAATATTTTTATGTCAGGGTTTATGCTCTTAAAACTATTAATCATATCAGCCAGTATAGGCTTTTCAATACTGCGCCAAGAATTTGGATTTACAAGCATACCGTTCTGCATAGCAATATCACCAATAAAACCGATTATGTCCACACCTGCTTTTGCAAGGCGCATTCCCTTTTCTTTTTCATATAAGCTGATGCGTTCTAATAGCTCTTGTGCGAACGGCACATCAATCAACATATCACATAGATAATTTTCCAGACCCCTCATATGCCAGCATACTTTAAAAGGAAGATTTAATGAACCCATTACAGCATACTTTCCTTTGTAAAATGTTACTCTTTTTTTAATAGTTTCGATACTATCGAATATATTAAAGTATGGCCATTCAAATGAATTCAAGTTTTTGGTTGATGTAAATGGGCCATTTACCCATTGGTCATATAGTCCATCTCTACCCTGCTTAAAAACAATTCC
The DNA here is from genome assembly GCA_030016385.1 of Clostridiales bacterium. Lineage (NCBI taxonomy): Bacteria > Bacillati > Bacillota > Clostridia > Eubacteriales > Clostridiales bacterium. The sequence continues at coordinate 1,038 of JASEJN010000113.1, forward strand.
CCAAGAAGTTTTAAAGCTTTTATCATCAAAAAAAATATACTTTCCACCGCTATGCGGCGAGTTACCCTTTAGTATACCGTTTACCTTGCTTTCATAGGAAAGGTTGTGTTCAGCAATATAAACTTTTCTTATATCTACTCCAAGTCTATCCAATAGCTCGTCTATTGTTTTAACACCTATATATGATATAAACTTTTTGGTTACATCATCTCTACTACAGTAGTCAACAGGAATACGATCAACTTCCTGATGATTGACAGCTCTTAAGACTCTTTCTCTTGATGTAAGAAAATCCATTTTTACACCTCTTTTTATATATTTATAGATCTATAGAATATATTGTATATCGATCTTTGTAACTATCTTTATATATTTTCCAGAATAATATAATTTTTGTACAATCATAGCTTTTAAAGTATCGAAATTGTTATATCTAAATTAGATATTAAATAGCCATTATCACGTTAAAAAGATAAGCATTTTCTATATTTTTTTAATTTATGCTTTATCATGTTGAAAACTCTAAAAGTCTAAAAATTAAAGACTTTATGCAATGCGGATGAAATTATATGTATAAGCAAAAGAACAGCACTACTTCAATTATACGGGGACTGCATCTTCTCAAATGTCTTAGCTACATTTTTGCTTACAACCTTCTTCCACACGCTGATTATCAAGATAGTTGTCAGTAATTCTTTAAATTTTTTGGTAGCTATGAGGCAACTTTTTCATCTGCCCCAGCAGCCTCGATTGATTCTGTCCCAAACTCCGTAGAAATTGAGAATGACAGCTCCAAGTAGTTCTGGTAGAATAAAGTTGTCAAAGCAATAGACTATCAAATAACAAAGGAGCTGTCACAATGAAAGTATATCAGGAGAACAAGGGATCCGTCAATGAGAATATCGAAATAATAAACAGTACCGTACTGCATGAAAAAGCGCGCTATGGGTTGATGGAACTCTCGATGGCGCTGGGTCTTGATGTCATGCGGATGATGTTGGAAGAAGATGTAGCACAGTATGCCGGCCCCAAAGGGAAGCACAATACAGAGGAGCGTACTGGATACCGCCACGGTACCGACAAGACTACAGTAGTTATGGGCGGCAAGAAAGTCAGGGTAGATCGCCCCAGAGTCAGGGCCATTGATGGCAGCGGCGAGTTCCCGCTGGAAACACTGAGTATGTTTGGTGCTATGTCATACCTGCCTGAATCGGAGCAGGCGAATGTATCTGTGGCTATGACCATGGCTTACAGGGAGTTTGAGTATGAGGCCGCTAAAGGTAAGCTTATGAGCATTGCCAATAACCTTGAGTATCGATATCCAAAAGCAGCAGCAAGCCTTCTGGAAGGGCTTGAGGAGACATTGACAGTGCACCGGATCAAGATTCCCGGCATGCTTCGTGAGACACTGTGCAGCACGAACCCTATGGAATCAGCCAACTCCGCCTGCCGCGGTATTATCCGCAGGGTGTCTAACTTCAGAGATGGCGGAATGGCTCTCCGACACGCAGCAGCCGGCTTTATTGAAGCAGAACGTGGATTCCGTAGAATCAAAGGGTACAAGCAATTGCCCATGCTGATAGCAACGCTTGCGACTCAATCAACCGGTACTTCAGAAATCAAAACTGCATAAGTCGTAGCTTTCAGAAAATATTTGGAG
>JASEJN010000114.1 GCA_030016385.1 Clostridiales bacterium
TGAACACTCATTCGCCAGATTCAAGTTTTGTAAGTTCTAAGGCCAGCCGCCTTGAGAATCCAAGAGCTTTTGAAACTTAACTAAAGTTCAGGCAATCAAAAGCTCTAAGGATTCTTATACGGCAGCAAAGCCAAGAGCTTATCAAAACTCTCATAATGCTCATTCGTCGCTCAAAATGACATAATCCTATTTATGCCTGATCTCAAATTGCGAATTGAATTAATATATACTTCGGGATGCAAATGCGCTTATTTTAAGTTAATGCCAATAGCTCCGGATAGAGACCCTATTATAAATCCCATAAACACCTTGAATATGGAATATTTATCGATGTTTACACCTGTTTTGAACAAAAGACCTAAAAGCATCAATATTATCATGTACACAAGGCCTATAAGTGCTCCGTTAAGCCATCCTTTGGATTCTACTTTAAGCGATGCATATATTCCTGCTATCGCAATGCTTATCGTTGTAATAACCATTATCGCAGTAGGTAGTGAAGCCTCCGACAGGGACGTTATGGAAAGAAGCAAACCGTATATTGTAATCATGACTATTGAAATAATATATGATATTAATACTCCCTTACCGATTATCAATATGTCTATGCTCTTTTCTTCCGAGGTTAAGGTATTATTGTGATCCGGCAATAGTAATTCACCTCCCGTTTCCAAATCCAAATATATGTATATCAACCTCAGTTGCCCGAAAATCCTCGCAATTGGAGCACATGCAAAACCGGACAGTGTTGCGCCGTCACTAAAAAATTCAGGTCCTTTTATTTATATATAAATGCAATATACATTCAATATTTATGAATATATTAAAACAAATATTACGCAAATATTTTGATGATAAAAAAAACAGCATTAAATGCTGTTTTTTACTTTTCATTATCTTCTTTTGAACTGAGAACCGAGCTTAAAGCGCTCTTTAGCATCTTTATCCTTGTTTTTTCAGCTCCGCTTTCAATAACCATATATTCGTCCTTGATGTTTACTATTTTACCATGAATTCCGCCTCTGGTCAGGATCTCGTCGCCCACTTTCAGTTCGTTCACCATTGCTTTAAACTTTTTTTGTTTCCTTTGCTCAGGCAATATCAAAAACAGGTAAAATACTACAAGTACTAAAAGCCACGGCACTAAAAGCTGTAATGTTTGGTTCATAAATTTTCCTCCTTTTGTTATTTTTATTCGTCATCTTCTTTATTATAACCATATTTTAAATAAAATTCATCCCTTAATTTCAATAAAGTGCCTTCTTTAATCGATTTTCTTATCTTCTTCATAAGGTTTACTAAAAAATAAATATTATGATATGTTGCAAGCCTTGCGGCCAGTATCTCATTTGCCTTAAAAAGATGCCTGATATATGCCCTGGTGTAATTTCTGCAGGCATAGCAGTCGCACTCCTCATCAAGCGGCCTGAAATCCTCTGCGTATGGAGCATTTCTAACTACCAATTTACCGTGGCTTGTGAATACCGTGCCGTTTCTTGCTATCCTGGTCGGCAGCACACAGTCGAACATATCTATTCCCCTTATAGCACCTTCTATAAGGCAGTCTGGGCTTCCGACACCCATGAGGTATCTTGGCTTATTTTGGGGCATAACAGGAGTTATCCAATCCAGAACCTCATACATAATTTTCTTGGGTTCGCCGATGCTTAATCCACCGATACTGTATCCCGGAAAATCCATATCCGTCATCTCATTTACGCTTTGCAGCCTCAGATCCTTATACATTCCGCCCTGTATTATTCCAAACAGCGACTGCTTTTCGATATTTTTATGTGTATCCTTGCACCTTTTTGCCCACCTTATTGTCCTTTTTAATGCCAAAGATGCATAATCCTTATCGCACGGATACGGGAGGCATTCATCAAAGCACATTATAATATCCGCTCCAAGGGAATTTTGGATTTGAACGGCTTTTTCGGGAGTAAAAAAATGTTTCGAACCGTCCAGATGGGATTTGAATGTTACGCCCTCTTCTTTTATATCCCTTAAGTTGCTTAAGCTGAAAACCTGGTACCCCCCGCTGTCTGTAAGTATTGCCCTGTCCCAGTGCATAAATTTATGAAGTCCTCCGGCTTTTTCAATAATCCTTTCACCAGGGCGTATATATAAATGATATGTATTGCTCAGTATTATTTTAGCACCTATTTCCTTTAACTCTTCAGGTGTCATGGTCTTAACTGACGCCTGGGTGCCCACGGGCATGAATACAGGCGTTTCTATATCTCCATGGGGTGTGTGCAATATTCCAAGCCTTGCGTCTGTTTCCGTGCTTTTTTTTATAAGTTCATATGTTACTGCATCCATATATTTTCCTCCGATTTATTGACATACTCTAAAATTTATCCATAACATTCCTCAAATGATGAAAATACCATCAGCTAAATTAAACTAATTCACGTCAAAAATAGCATATCATATACTATATTATATTTTTTGCTATAATACAAGTAAATATGACTTCCTTCGATTTGTAATATGAACTTATGTTATTTTGAACACTCATTCGCCAGATTCAAGTTTTGTAA
>JASEJN010000115.1 GCA_030016385.1 Clostridiales bacterium
CTTTTGATTGTCTGAGTGAAACGAGTTTCAAAAGCTCTTGGATTATCAAGGCTGCAGGCCTTGGAACTTACAAAACTTGAATCTGGCGAATGAGTACTCAAAATAACATAAGCTCATATTACGAATTGAAGATCAGGATATGTATTTTATATTTTAAAAATATTATTCCAATCCATAAGATTAAAGGTTTTTTTTAAATAAATGTGAATAGATTGAGCACAGTAATGGAATTTTAAAAATAACTGGCTTAAAAATTTTATTTAAGTAAATGTAAATTTCTCAGCATTCGTATGTACCGGGAAGATTTTTAGCAACCGCTAAAGAGAACCATCAGACATTCATATTGTTTCGAGTCGAATGAATTTGTGCTGCATTTGAGTAACTAAAATCCATGTTCTGTAATATAATACTTAGAGTCAACTTCGGTTGTAATTTGAAATCAGGCATAAATAAAATTACATTATTTTGAGCAACGAATGAACATTCAAAATAATGTAATATCATATTATGAATCGAAGCTAGAGTTCAGGTGTATATAATACCATTTGAGGAATATTATAGAAAGAACAATTAGCGGAAAGTCTTTAGAACCTGTTAACTTTAGGTTCAGGGTTAGCAGAATCATATTTCATGCGTAGCGAGTTTTGATTCTGCCCTGAACGAGTTTACATACTCTAATACTTCGAGCTTAGCGATCGGAATAATATTCTTCGAGTATAAAATATGGCAGAATTCATTCTTGTTTAAAAAACCGTTTTATTGGTATATAATTTATATAAAAGACGGCGGACATATTGCGATAGAATCCACCAAATGACTTGCTCGGATCTTCCCGATGTTGATCCTGTCGATTAAAATTGCTCTGCACATTCGCGACTTTAGTCATGAGAGATTCGAACAAGATTATAAGTTCACAATATAGTAAATACAAACATAATTAAGGAAGTGTATAAGTTTTGATAGATTTTAACATTAATCGGGATAAGAATTTGCATATACATTTTGTGGGAATTGGCGGAATAAGCATGAGCGGCCTTGCAGAAATCCTGCTTCATTATGGATACAGCGTATCCGGTTCAGATTCCCGTGCGTCAAAAATGACCGACAGTCTGGCAAAAAAAGGAGCTGTCATAAGCATCGGACATGCGGCAAAAAATGTGGAAAATGCGGATATCGTAGTATACACAGCAGCGGTAAAATGGGATAACCCTGAACTTATAAGGGCCAAAGAGCTTGGGCTGAAAATTGTAAGCAGGGCTGAATTTTTAGGGCAGATCATGAAGCATTATAAATACGGTGTAGCTGTTGCCGGAACACATGGTAAAACAACTACAACTTCTCTTATCGCAATTATAATGAAAAATGCAAATCTTGATCCCACTGTTATGGTAGGTGGAGAAGTTGATGCGATAGGTGGAAATGTCCGTGCAGGAAAGAGTTCATATTTTGTAACCGAAGCCTGCGAATACGTTGAAAGCTTTCTTAAGCTGTATCCTTATGCGGGCATTGTATTAAACATCGATGCAGATCATCTTGATTTCTATAAAGATATAAACCAGATAATAAATTCATTTTCTAAATTTATCAGCCTGATCCCTCAGGATGGGTACCTCATCACTTGTGCGGATAACGAAAACGCCATGAAAGCTGCAAAAAATGCAAAAACCAATGTAATAACATTTGCTCTTAAGAACAAAGCCGATTGGACAGCATCGAACATAACATATGACCATAACAGTTGCGGGCAGTTTGATGTATATCACAGGGGCAATTTTTTTGGAAATTTCAAACTCAATATACCCGGGAAACATAACATCAGCAATGCGCTATGCGCAATCGCATGTTCCCAAATATTCAATATCGATATATCCACAATTAAAAAAAGTTTTCTTGAATTTTTCGGAACTCACAGAAGGTTTGAAAAGCTCGGCAGTTTCAACGGTGTTACAGTAATAGACGATTATGCGCACCATCCTACTGAAATAAAAGCGACGCTGTCAGCGGCCAGAAATTATCCCCATAAAAAGCTTTGGTGTATATTTCAACCGCATACATTCAGCAGGACAATTAAGCTTCTGGATGGATTTTCCAAGGCTTTTAATGATACCGATGCTCTTATCGTAACAGACATCTATGCTGCAAGGGAAAAAGATACCGGAGAGATTAACTCGAAGATGCTTGCAGATAAAATAAAGCAAAATGGAGTAGATGCAGTATATATTCAGTCATTCGACGATATTGCAGATTATATAAGGAAAAATACATCCCCGGGCGACGTAGTTATAACAATGGGAGCCGGCGATGTATACAAAGTAGCTGAGAAGCTTTTAAAATAAGGGACCCATATGGGTCCCTTATTTTAAAAGCGGTGGGCGGTGGGGACGGTTAAGCAAAAGTTGTTGGGCTCAGGCGGCGGGCTTGGGGGACGGTTAAGCAAAACAAACAAACTGATGACTGCGCTTGGGGGACGGTTAAG
>JASEJN010000116.1 GCA_030016385.1 Clostridiales bacterium
CATTTCGAACAGATCCATTCATTTTTTAGTTACAGTTTGCGGAAACTCAAGATAACTGTTGCTGGTGCTGGGATGCATAAACATTATTTGAATGCGGCAGACATTCGCTGTTTTACGACTTCAAACATCAATATCCCGCCTGCTACAGCAGCATTCAACGACTCCGCCCTTCCCAGCATCGGTATCTTTATGAACTTATCTGAAAGGTTAAATATCTCTTCATCGATTCCATTGGCTTCATTCCCTATGACTATCGCTGTTTTCAGGCAATAATCAAAATCGAAGTAAGAATTATCACCATCCAGACTTGAAGCATACACATTAAAGCCCTGTTTCTTAAGAGCCTTTATGGCATCGATCAAATCCCCTGCGACAACAGGTATGTGAAAAATAGAGCCCATTGTTGAACGCAGCACCTTTGGACTATATGGATCGACCGTACCATCCGAAACAATTATTCCGTCAGCATTTGCGGCATCCGCGGTTCTTATTATCGTCCCAAGGTTACCCGGATCCTGCAGCCTGTCGGCCAGTATCAGAAAACTTGCATCCTTTCTGATGCTCTCTACGGTATAATTTTTTCTCTCTATAATGGCTATGATGCCCTGTGGATTTTTTGTATCGCATATATCCTTAAAAAGCTCATCTTTTAGCATATATAATCTTATACTTTTATCATGCAGATTTTTAAAAAGCCTTTCTGCCCTTTCACCCTTTAAGCTTTCAGAACACATGCAGAATCTTACGGGAGCATTCGACATTACAGCATCTTCAATAAACCTTAAGCCTTCGATAACATAAAGTCCCAGTTCCCGTCTGTATTTTTTTATCTTTAACTTCCTCGCAAGTTTTAAAATATCATTATCCCTGCTTTTTATAATATCCATTCTCTTAATCTCTACAATTATTAATTATTTACAAAAAACAAAGACCTATTTATGTAGGCCTTTTATGCATCAAGTTGCTGTTTGGCTATATTTACCAATTCAGAAAACGCTGTATCATCGTTTACTGCAATGTCTGCCAGCATCTTTCTGTTAATTTCAACACCTGCTAATTTCAGGCCATTCATCAATTTCGAATATGACAATCCGTTAGCCCTGGATGCCGCATTTATTCTCGTAATCCAGAGTTTTCGAAAATCTCTCTTCTTTAATTTTCTGCCTGTATAAGAACTTCTTAAAGCCCTCATAACTGCTTCGTTTGCAGGCCTGAATAATTTGCTCTTTGCGCCATAAAAACCCTTGGCGAGTTTTAATATTTTTTTATGCTTTTTTCTGGCATTAATTGCCTTCTTCACTCTTGCCATTTAATTTGTTGCCTCCTTCTTATGCATTATTTATATGGTATCAACCTTTTAACTGTCCTTGCCTCGTTTTCACTGATATATCCAATCTTTCTCAAATTCCTTTTCCTTTTAGCACTTTTCCTCGATAAAAAATGGCTCTTAAATGCCTTACCTCTTTTTATTTTTCCACTACCCGTTAACCTGTATCTTTTTGCCGCGGCTCTGTTTGTTTTTATTTTTGGCATATTTAGTCCTCCTCTCTTTGCTCAAACCTTTTTAGGTTTTAATACCATTATAAGATTTCTTCCCTCTAGTTTTGCTTTCTTTTCAATATCTCCAACATCCTGCAGCATCCCAGCAAATTGGTCCAAGAGTTTCTGACCGAGATGAGAGTAATCCGTTTCGCGGCCTCTAAACCTTACGGTAACCTTGACCTTATCGCCGTCTTTTAAGAACTTGCCAGCATTTCTCGCTTTTACATTGAGGTCATGTTCCTCAATGTTAGGGCTAAACCTTATTTCTTTTATATTTATTACCCTCTGGTTCTTTCTGGCTTCCTTTTCTCTTTTGGAAACTTCATATAAATACTTGCTATAATCCATAATTCTGCATACGGGCGGTTTCGCCTGTTGTGCAATAAGCACAAGGTCCAGCTGGTCATTTTCAGCCATTTCCTTGGCCTTTCGCAGCGGAACTATACCCACCTGTTCCCCATTTGAACCGATTAGTCTGACCTCTTTCTCCCTAATCTTATCATTAATTAAAAAGTCTTTACTTATAACATCCACCTCCATGAATAATATGTAAAGGGGCACATCTTATATTTAATAATATATTCAGCAAGCATTTTTTGTGCTCCTTATAAAATAAAACAGCGGATAAGCAAGCCTATCCGCAATATACACTATGAAAAAATATTAACCATGCAGATATTATCGCAAGGTGAGAAGCGGAAGCCTTCTTCTTTATTTTACTTAAATATTCTAACATCATAAAACATAAATGTCAATAACTGATTTTTACTTGAGTTTCCGCAAACTGTAACTAAAAAATGAATGGATCTGTTCGAAATGCCAA
>JASEJN010000117.1 GCA_030016385.1 Clostridiales bacterium
GCAAAAGTGGAGAATTTTCTCTGCAACTTTGTCCTATTTTATTTTGCAACAAACACATTTTAATGTTGATCTCTTTTTATTTATTATAGTGAGGTATATCAAAATTTGGAAGAACGCCCTTACTAAGGTTTACAAGCTTATTAATAATCAAAGATATATTATCTGCCCATGCAATATCAGTTGCATACTGATTAATGGGCTGATTATGGTACACAATAGCTAAAGGATTCCATCTCATCTTATATACTGTATCCTGCCTATATTCACCATTATTGATATAATCATCATAAATAAATCTTGCTCCACCAATAATTGCAGCCTCTGGGGTAGTCCAATTTTCCTTATCTGCAAGTTGTGAAGCACTGTAAACTGCAGAACCATCATAAGCTCCAATACCATACATATTATATACAGTCCTGCCATTAACCTTTATTCCATTTGCCAACGAAGATTTCCCATACCCTGTTTCAAGACATGCATGTGCAACAAGGTACATCGGATTCACGTACATACCCTGTTGTTTTGCAGCTTGTATAAATATATCCCCTTTATTATATAAAACAGTATGATTTCCATTATTGTATCTAATAAACCAGTTATCTAAAAAATCATTTATCTCATCAGCAGTAATGCTATAAAAAGAATTAAGCCTCATAAATTGATATCTGTCAGCAACTTCCGAGAAATTTGAAGGATCAAGGAACTCCAGAATTCTAGGCTTTGTTGCATCTACCCACTTACTTGAATCAGCATCATAGTCTTGAGGGCTAGCATGATCATATTCTGCATTTAGAATATCCTGCAAGGTAATATTATAGTGTGAGGAAGTATCATCTGGCAACAGAATAATTCGACCTTGAATAATATTGTATTTATTGCAAACTTTTGAAAATTCCTGAGAATTTATGATCCCTGCAAGTACATAATGCTTGCTATAACCATCCAAAATATTATTACTCCACGACGTTAATCCACCTGCATCCGGCTGTCTTTGTAAAAATGCACTATATAGCACTTTTATGTAATCGCTATCACCCAAATTTTTGTTAGTAAATTCAGGGCTGTTTATGAAACTTGTAGCTACCGTTGCACCACTAAATTTGCCATTTGCTAAATTCAAAACATAATGATGAAGTCCCTCTCCATCAGCCTTTCTATTCAAAGCTGAGCTATAAACATTAAATATGAAACTATTAAGTTCAGGCCTTGCATCAACAGGATCAGTTAAGACTATATTACCCTTCGGAATATTATATTTATTACATATCTTTTTATATTCATCAGAATTTACAAAATTAGCCAATATGTTATATCTAGTATGTCCTTTTGATAAAAGGCTTGTCCATCCTGAAAGCTCACTACTGTTAGGATTCCTATTAAATAATGAGTTATATAGTTTTCTTACAAATGTATTATCATCATAATTTAAACTTTTAAATTCTTTAGAAAATATAAATGCTTTTGCCAAATTCGCGCCATCAATCTTTTTATTGGCTAAGCCATTAACATAAGAAATTAAACCTCCTCCATCTGGATTTCTATTCAATGCACTCTTATAAAAATTTGTTATAAATACTACTAAATCTGGCCTTGTATCAATAGGATCAGTTAAGGCTATATTACCAGGAAGTATATCATATTTCCCGCAGAATAATTTAAATTCATCAGAACTTACCATATCATGCAAAATTCTGAGTCTGCTATAGTCTTTTTCGTCCATTAATTGTAGATGAAATGCCTGTCCGCCACTATCAGGAGATCTTCCAAATAATGCATGATAAAGAACCGATATGTATTGACTGTTACTTATATTATTATTAAACTCGGGAGAGTCCAAAAGAGCTTTTATCAAGCCTGCCCCTGTAGATTCATGAGATGACAGCATTTTAAACCAAAATGTTCCATCTGGCTCCCTCTTCAAAATAGACATATAAGCATTCCTTATAAAAGATTCCGGTGAAATTGCAGCTTCCGTTTTTGGCATAAAAATTAAATTTGACACTATTAAAGAGAAAAACAATACTCCCCAGAAAACGATTTTATTAAATTTTTTCATTATACCACCCCACTGACCCATTTATTTTTAAGTTATTGCCCATCTGTTTATAAAATTATTTATTATATTCATTTTTTTACTAACTTTATTACCATTTATTATATTATATTACGAATTCTATTACAATATTGTATGCCTAATTTTGTATGGCAAAAACATGAAAACATGTATTACCAAAACCAATTAAAAATAATTTTTAAGAATCTTTATCCAGCATTATAACTTTTTTAACACGGTGGTGTAACATATAGTGTGTAAACTCCAGAAGAGATATAATAAAGGAACTGGA
>JASEJN010000118.1 GCA_030016385.1 Clostridiales bacterium
TAATGCTCATTCGTTGCTCAAAATAGCATAATCCTATTTATGTCCGGGCCTGGTTCCAAATTACGAATTGAAGTTATTATGTCCTTCAATCAATTAAACTTTCATAATGCTCATTGCTTCGTTCAAATCATCACAGTTCATACTGCACTGCAAGCCTGAAGTTCATTCAAACAGGTACATATTTTATATTTGACGAATCAAAATTAGTATGTCATATAATTTTTCGTATCATATTATATAATTATAATCCGTTTTTAAAAAAAGAAAGGTAAAAACTATGAGATATGATTCGAGCCGCATGAAATATAACTGTGGCTGCACAGTTAGACGCTCAATTCCATGCAGGGTATTCATGTATTATTTATATCCCTTATATTATGATTATCCGGCAATATATACACAACATTTAAACCGCCAGAATACTTTTAAAAATATGTACAGAAAGAAAAAAAGCAAGCACTACAATCCCGGAATAAATGAAACTCTGGATTTAATAGGTTGCTATAATCCATATGTCCTGGAGGCCATAACAAAATGCAGTATTCCGTATTTCAAAGCAAAAAAGATCGTAAGAAAGATGATTGACCATATTGTTTGTTAAATGGGACTAATTATTTCTTTGAATATGCATAACTTATTTTTACTGGTTCGTAACATCTATTATGGCCTTGGATAAAATTTTCAATGAACCTTTTGCCTCTTCGAATGTATTTGCAGCGTCACCTATTTCAATAAGCATACCAATTGCACCCATGCTCTGATTATAATCCTGATCGTCAACTGTTACTATTTGTACAGGCAATGTCTTATAGTTCCTGTCGATTTCAGCCTTTATCCTGCCCGCAAAAAGCAGCGAGTCGCTGGAACTTTTGGACTTTTTAGAAATGATAATAGATATGGGGCAGCATACATTTTTCCCCGCCATATATCTTTCACCATGTTTTGTCTGTCCCCGGCTTATGTCAAGCAATACATATTTTATATCCTTTTTAAGGCTCTTTTTAAGGCATGAATATGATTGCGTAAAAATATCATCCGAACCCTCGGTTATCCTTAAAAAAAACGGATTTAGCCCCCCTTCTTTTAAATAACTTACGCCTTCCAGGCACAGCATTTCCATGTCATTTATCTTTATGTTATGCGAATTCAAATATATTCTCTTATGATTGGAGCTGTAAAAGATTATCGTTTTATCCTTCAAGTTTTCAACAATTCCAGCCGTCTTACTGTATCTGCTGACATTTACGAACAATATTCCGCATAATACAAAAACCGCTAAAGAAATATAATAAATTAGCTTTATTCTTTTCACCTTTTAAATCCACCTTCTACATAAAGTTAATAACCGAATATAATACTCTATATTGTATTTTATTTATTATATTTCTTTTTATGATAATTAACCCAATTAATACCATTACCTCCGTTTGCAGTACCCATCCAGTAATCAAAAGGCATTTTACTGCTGTCCGTCATATAATATGTATAAAAACGATATTCGTTTTTGTGCCACTTTATTCATACCTTCCAGTTCAATCAATTATTTTCCCCATATAAAAAAAATCATAATAATTTCCGTCCTTTTTCATCGCCATTCTTATTCTGCCTTCAATTTGAAAGCCCATTTTCTTGTAAAGCATGATGGCATGGTAATTATCTTCCCGTACCATAAGATCCACCTTTTTTATAATATGATTGCATTCAGCCCATTCAAAAAAATAATTTATGAGTGTAGTACCGACTCCTATATTCCAGTACTTCCTTAAAACGCTTATACCCATTTCCCCCCAGTGCTCAAGCCTCTTTCTACAATTTCCCCAAAATGTAAGCACCCCTGAAATCTCGCCATGTACAAGTGCCAGCAATATGATACGGTTTAATGACTCGTTATACTCTTTTATCATCTGTTTTTCCTGATCTATGTTATGACCGAATTCATTTCTTCCATAACTTAAAAAGTCTGATTCTCCCCCAACGGTATTTGAATATTTGACTATTTCTGCCGCATCCTTTACGGTAGCTTTTCTTATGATGCACTCGGAGCCATCTTTTAACCTGTATGTTACCATATTCAACACCCCCGTATATTTATCTTTAATTCGCAATTTGAAATCAGGCATAAATGGAATTATGTTATTTTGAGCGACGAATGAGCATTATGAGAGTTTTGATAAGTTCTCGG
>JASEJN010000119.1 GCA_030016385.1 Clostridiales bacterium
GCATTGCGCGGCCACTTCTTTAATCGGTTCAGTCGCCAAGCTTCGGTTTTTGAACCTCTTTAGAAACTTCAGGATGCCTGTTCATATCTACTTCATCGATCTTTAGAGCCCTCAGGGAATCGTTTACGCTTTTTTCTATCGCAAGCTTTCCATATTTATCTACTTCACCGCGATCTTTAATCCCGTGGCACAATGATGCGGCTCCTCCTATACATCCTCCCTGGCATGCCATGCCTTCTATAAAATTTCCTGCCAGCCTCTTAAATTTTGCAAGCTTTAAGTTTTTATCGCACTCCTTTAACCCGTCGCAAACGATCGGTTTAAAATCAATATCCATTTTATTCTGTTCCATCACATGCTTTATCGACTCTGCAACCCCTCCGGATCTTGCAAAAATCCTTCCATAAAAGGATGCATTATTAAGAGGCATGTCTTCGCATTCCTCAATTTTTATCCCGACAGCATCAAGCATGGCCTGCAATTCTTCAAATGTAAGAACATAATCGCAGCTTCCCCTTAGATCATCCTGCATAATCTCCATCTTTTTAGCCGTACACGGACCTATAAACACGACATGAGCCTTTTCATCCATGTTTTTAATAAGCCTCGATATAGCGATCATGGGAGACACTGAAGTCGATATATTTCCACTAAGCTCCGGATATTTTTTGCGTATATATGATACAAACGACGGGCAGCATGAGCTTGTCATAAACTTTTTTTCATTTATGCAGCCTACAAATTCTTTCGCTTCATTCAATGCGACCATGTCAGCACCCAATGCAACTTCAACGACATCATAAAAGCCAAGCTCTTTTATACCGGCTACAACTTGTTCGATCTTTGCATACGTAAACTGGCTGGATATTGCAGGAGCTATTATCGCATAAGCATGAATATCTTTATCCTGCCTTGCCCTTTTTAACAAATCCACTACATCCACCACAAAGGATTTATCCATCATTGCCCCAAAAGGGCATTGGTATACACAGGCACCGCATTGTATGCATTTGTCATTGTCGATCACCGCTTTTTTATTTTCATCCATAGAAAGCGCCGAGGCACCGCATGCTTTCATGCATGGCCTCATCACATCTGAAATGGCATTATAAGGGCATACACTTTTGCATCTTCCACATTCTATACATTTATCTGTGTTGATATAAGATTTCCTGTTTATATAATCATAAGAAATAGCTCCCACAGGGCACGCTTCCTTGCATTTATGGGCAAGACATCCTCTGCAGGCTTCCGTTACTGTGAAACGATGTATCGGGCATTCATCGCATGCTTCGCTTATGACCTCTATTACATTTTTATTATTCCTGTCCCCTCCCATCGCAAGCTTAACCCTCTCTGCTACAATGGCTCTTTCCTTGTATATGCAGCATCTTGTCATGGGTTTTGGACCTGGAATAACGGTCTTGGGAATCATGGCGTATTTTTCATTCAAAGTGCCTTCCATGGCATATTTGACAACTTCTTTTAATATTTTATATTTTATAAGCTGAACATCGCTTTCAAAACTTCTCATATAACCGCCCCCATCTACAATAAAAAATTTGCACTGCTCGTATCAGAAAAACAACCCCATCCGCTTAATCCTTTTTAAAAGTATACTATTTAAGTTGTACAATATCAATGTTAAATTTTAATCATATTATTAAAATATTGACAGAGTCCCAGAATTGTCCGGATCTATCGATATAAACCTTAATGCAAATGTACAATATACTGCTTTTAACATCATCATACTTTATACTAGCCGATTAAAGCCATTTGACAGCTCTTGAGTTTCCGCAAACTGTAACTAAAAAATGAATGGATCTGTTCGAAATGC
>JASEJN010000120.1 GCA_030016385.1 Clostridiales bacterium
CAAAAGCTTCAGTTCTGCGGGTAAAGGCAGGGATGAGAGCAACAAGCAGGGCAACAGGAAACTGCGGGGCTTGCTCTACTTTTTAGCGGTGTCCATGGTTGGCACCTCGACCAATAGAGTGCCTCGTAATCCTGTATTTTACGAATATTTCCATCGCAAGGTAAGCGAAGGCAAGACCAAACCCCAAGCCTTGGTCTGCGTAATGCGAAGACTGGTTAATATCATTTATGGTATGATGAAAAACAAGACCGAGTATAGGCCATATGTGCCTGAAAATATGCAAGAACAGGCTCAATAGAGCCCAATATATGCCCGAAAGGAGTTGAGGTTTATGAAAAGAAAGCTGCCGGTATTGATACTTGCCGTAGTTATTCTGCTGCAAGCCTTTACTCTTGCTGTTTTTGCTGCTTCAAAAAATGAGGGAGAATCTCGAACAGCATGTTTCTGTTCATCAGACCTTACATCCGAGGGCGCGGGTAAGGTTGCCAAAACCGTACCAGCGCAACTTGTCCGAGAAGGCAATACCGCCACTATAGGAAAATGGTGGATTTAAACAAAGCTGGCTCAATAAATAGTGGTGAGTTCAAAGTAGCTGATTATCTACCAGATATGGGGAATCCAAAAGCAAACTGGAATCAGAATTCTGGGATACTAAGAAGTGTAATGAATGAGGGAAAGCCTATTAAAGACGTATCTCCATTTCCAATGGATAATGCTGGATTTCTGGGAGCTGAAAGGAATCTACTTCAAGGCAGAGGATGGACATATAGCAATGGCTATTGGAATCTACCGTAATAAGGAGGAGAATGAATTGGCTAATAATTTTATTAAGATAGCAGAAGTAGAGATAATACCAATATTTGAACAAATAGGAGCAAAATTAACAAAGAAAACGCCTACTGAGATATCATTTTCGTTCCCAAAAATTGAGTTGTCATTTTACTTGGAAAGTGAGTTTGAAGTGTATGGAGTTATTTCGTCTAAAGAATTAAAGCAATCCGTGTATTTATCCGAAGTAATGTCAGACTATTTTAATATTGATGAAAAAGTTGTATACCAGATATCTGAAAGGATTTCTTTGGAATTGTGCATAAGAAAACTTGTAGGTATTGTGACAACTAAGATACTACCTCTTATTGCGGATGGAAAAATTTATGAAGCTATGAATATCGTTATGTCAAAAAGAAAAGAAGATCTACATAAGTATAATGAAAGCCTAATTGAAAAGGAAGCAGAAAAAGCATTTAAAGAAAAAAGGTATGAAGATGTCATTTCATATTATGCTCAAATGTCAGAATTAAGCGATGTTCAAAAAAACGATTGGAGATCTCAAAGAATAAAATAGTAAAATAAAACAACTAGAGCTGTATAGTGGTTATTACTGATTCCTATATACTTCTTGGCAAATGCAGGGTGCATCTTTATAGACACCTTAAAAAGATTGAAATATGACTGTTTGGTAGTAATCACAGACACCTTAAAGGTGTACCTTACTCAATTTACAGCTACCTAAAGGAAACTGGTTGCTGTTCGCTCAAAACCTTTAGCGGCCGGCAATGCCGGCCGCTGTAAACCGGCTGGTGCGCCCAAAGGTGAACCAGCCTTTAACCTGCACGGTTTTCAGATCGCGTGCTTCACTCTGCTATTTACAGGGTGAAGGAGGGGGTATAAGCAGATATGTTCCGCAAAGCTCACCTGCACCTAAAC
>JASEJN010000121.1 GCA_030016385.1 Clostridiales bacterium
TCTCCTTCTTCCCCTTCCCTATCGCTGTTACCTTATCTTTCATCTACCCTTTCACACTTTTAACATTTTTCACATGTATATTTATTTCTTTTATATATAACTCCTCTCCAAAATGTGGTAAAATTAAGTTATGAGCAATAATAAAACAACATCTCGGAAAGGAGTTATTAACTTATGACAAGACCGAAACAATTATCCTTTGCAGACATTTATTCCGACTGTAATAGTATTTTTGAAAATGATAAATATCACTTCCTTTCACTTCTTGAAGAAAACATTGATCTTGAAGAACTTATTCCGTCTTCCTTCTATGATCACTTTTATTCCTCTATTGGTAGAAATCGTGTATATCCTTTATCCGGTTTCCTTTGGGCTTTGCTCATTCAGCGGATTTTCTCTATTCCTACTGACAGTCTTCTTTTGATTTTTCTCCAGTACTCAAAGGAACTTCGTGACTTTTGTGGCTTTACAAAGGTTCCTGATGCCTCTAAGATAACACGGTTTAAACAGGATTTCTTGATGGACTTACAGTCGTTTTTTGATTCACTTGTAGATGTTACCGAACCGATATGCCAGCAAATTGATACCTCCCTCGCATCTATGACCATCTTCGATACTTCCGGCATCGAGGCCTTTGTAACTGAAAACAATCCTAAATATGCAAACCGTATTATTGGCCAGTTAAAAGCTTACAAGAAAGCAATGCAGCTCGATGATTCCTATGACCCTTACAAAGCAGCTTATAAATCCATGCCTTCTCATGCGGATTCAAACCGGAACATTAAACAGCTTTATATCAATGGACATTTTTGCTATGTTTTCAAGTTCGGTATGATTACCAATGGTCTTGGTATTGTCCGTGATATCTCATTCTATAATAAAGATTTCCTGGATGCACACCCGGACATTGTTGTGGAAAAGAAATCGGATTCTCCCGAAGAAGATAAGTCCCTCGGTGATTCCAAAGCTCTTATCCCTGTCCTAAAGGTTTTTTTTGATAAGCATCCTTTGATAAATCCCAGGACCTTCCTTGGAGATTCTGCTTTTGATGCAGTTAACATCTATAAATCTCTGTTTAGCGAACTGCATTTTGAAAAAGCATATATCCCTCTTAATTCACGTTCAGGACTTGAAGACCAGGACTACACCATTAACGAAGATGGTATTCCATGTTGCCCTCATGATAAGAATCTTCCTATGAAA
>JASEJN010000122.1 GCA_030016385.1 Clostridiales bacterium
GTTTTTAGCCTACCTATAAGGAATTGAAACTATTAAAGCTGATAGGTACGGAAATATTGTTGTTAGGTTTTTAGCCTACCTATAAGGAATTGAAACTAAAAAACATTTATAAATCCTATGGTGACCTCAGTTGTTTTTAGCCTACCTATAAGGAATTGAAACAAGGCAAGCCTGTTACAGAAGATGATTTGCGAAGCGTGTTTTTAGCCTACCTATAAGGAATTGAAACTTTGTCTTGTCGACATATGTAATACGCTTGCTAACTCAGTTTTTAGCCTACCTATAAGGAATTGAAACTCAATGTCGCCTCGTTTAATAAGCTCATATAAGTCGTTTTTAGCCTACCTATAAGGAATTGAAACTACGAAGAAGAGAAGAAAAAAGAGAGGTTGTATATTGTTTTTAGCCTACCTATAAGGAATTGAAACCCCAATGTGGATGCCGAGACCGGCGAGATCATTAATCGTTTTTAGCCTACCTATAAGGAATTGAAACCAAAAAGAAACGCGGCTCTGCGACCGAGGAGTTCGAGTTTTTAGCCTACCTATAAGGAATTGAAACTCAAATACAAGGTGACTGACGACGGGCTAATGCTCAGTTTTTAGCCTACCTATAAGGAATTGAAACCGGCACATGGCTTTCCGTTCGTGGTTTGCGTAACCGGTTTTTAGCCTACCTATAAGGAATTGAAACGCCTCCGCAACTTTTATGCAATCCCCTGGGTTTTTTGGTTTTTAGCCTACCTATAAGGAATTGAAACCAAGTACGACAACCCCGTCCCGGTCATTTGGGCGAATGTTTTTAGCCTACCTATAAGGAATTGAAAC
>JASEJN010000123.1 GCA_030016385.1 Clostridiales bacterium
GCCAATGCAGCTCCGGCCATTTCGCGTTTTTAGCCTACCTATAAGGAATTGAAACAGTCTTTCTTTGGCTTTCTGAACGTTTTTGTTGTTTGTTTTTAGCCTACCTATAAGGAATTGAAACTGATTATGGCCCGAACAAGAAATAAGACTTTGCAGTTGTTTTTAGCCTACCTATAAGGAATTGAAACCGTAATCCATATCCACATGCTCCTGCATCATAGCCACGTTTTTAGCCTACCTATAAGGAATTGAAACTGAACTGGAGGGAGAAACCCTCGGGCAGTGTTGTACGTTTTTAGCCTACCTATAAGGAATTGAAACTATCCCATGGCGTCCAACCTCTCCATGGCAGCAAGCCAGTTTTTAGCCTACCTATAAGGAATTGAAACCTTGCGAGGATTGCTTCCTCGCATGAGGAACATATGGTTTTTAGCCTACCTATAAGGAATTGAAACAACATTTGCAGAGAAAAAGCATTCGACAAAAGTATCATTGTTTTTAGCCTACCTATAAGGAATTGAAACTGCTAAGCAGCCGCTGAATATTAGAATCCACTAAAAATGTTTTTAGCCTACCTATAAGGAATTGAAACGCAATTCTCGATACTATTGCATCGCCTTTCTCACCGTTTTTAGCCTACCTATAAGGAATTGAAACCAAAAGGCGGATTGCCCACTTTTGATAATGTGATGGAGTTTTTAGCCTACCTATAAGGAATTGAAACAAAGTCCTATAAGCCACGTATATATGCCATCGATTTTGTTTTTAGCCTACCTATAAGGAATTGAAACTGCTAAGCAGCCGCTGAATATTAGA
>JASEJN010000124.1 GCA_030016385.1 Clostridiales bacterium
GCCATGGTCATAGCCACAGATACATTCGCCTGCTCCGATTCAGGCAGGTATGACAGTACGTTACGTTTCTTGTGCACTTGGCAGCGCTGAACGAGAGATTCTGCACCGAATATATCCGTAACGGCTTTGTGAAGGGCTTTTCCACCGTCCAGTACATAAAGCCTGGGGCGAGCGGCATCCAGTCCCCGACGAATCAAGTCTTCCAGCAAGCCCTTTACAACGGTACTGTTTTCAGAGCTGCCTTCCGCAATCCCTAAGATACGCTTCCTGCCATCGCTGTCTATACCCATCGCGGCCAGTATGATCAGCTTCCCGAGTTCCAGACCATCGATCATCATAACCGGATAATCCTGGTCCAATGTTCGTGTGAAGAACTCCTGCATAAGGCTGTCCATGCCTTCGATGAACCGCCGGCTGACCTCGCTCTTGCTCGTGCATACCGCATCTGCGGTGTCTCCCTCCACTGTGCAGGAATATTTCCGTGTGCTTACTCCCGAAAGCAGCTTTGCCATGATTGCCTTGTTTAATGGATCTTCGGATTGAAACATACTCAGTGTTTCCAGCGGGAACTCGCCGCTGCCATCAATGGCCCTGACT
>JASEJN010000125.1 GCA_030016385.1 Clostridiales bacterium
CAATACTACCACAAATGCTTTTATTTATCACTGACAACTATGCTAACACATAGGGATTGCAGAAAAGGTAATATCATTAATAGAAGTAAATTCCTTCTCTTTTGAAGAATGAATTTTAGAAAAAATACTGACCGGGTGCCCACTTTTGGTAAGGGCTGCAGCTTCTGTCACGTGATAGCCTTTTTTATATACGTTTTTTATTCTTAGTGCTTTCAGAACCATCCCGTACGATACCAAGGGATTCAAATTTGTAACCATCGGGCTTGACAACATCACTGTCGTCGATATGGATGACAGGTTCCTCCGGAGCCCATTTACAGATCAAGTTGAGATAGGAAGATAAAGCGTCCTTTGGGGTGCCCTGATTAAGGTGCGCGGATAAACGATCAACAGTGTTTATCTTTTTTGAATCCTCATGAAGATTGTCTGCGACATCTGTAAGCAGACAGCTGTTGGAAGCAAGCATTCCGTATGTTATGTCAGCTGTAAACTTGCGATTAGGTTTGGTGAGTTTTCGAGAAACTTTAGGTAAAATTTCAAAGTAAGTTCCACTTTCCTAAAGTAAATTCCATCTAAAGGCA
>JASEJN010000126.1 GCA_030016385.1 Clostridiales bacterium
GTCTCTTGTTTTCAGTTTCATAATTGATACCTCCAAATGTAAACTATGAAATAAAAATTAGTTTACATTTATATTAATATAATAAATTCTTTGTGTCAACTTCAAATATGCATATGCATCGATTCGTAATATGAGCTTATGTTATTTTGAACACTCATTCGACAGGTCACAGGCTTAAGAGTCTGCAAATTTGTTATATTTTAAAATGATAGATTCAGAATAAGGGGTAAGAGGTGGAGCTGTATTTAGAAAAATACTTAAACAAAAATAAAAAGCATACTTATGAAAATAAGAGAAATTTGAAGAATAGATAAATAAAATCCGTATAAATTGAAATAATAAACATTATAGATATTTTGCTATTATATCTAATGATGATACAATAGCAACTGTCACCTTAAGAATGTCAAAAAAATGAGACACAGATTGAATTCGTCAAACCAATGATTTGTCAAACTTTAAGCTATATAATGAACTTATAAAAGTTGAATTTAGCAAAAGCGGTTGTTCACGGGACAAGATCATAGGAGCGAAGAGTTGTAGAAAAAGAAGAAAAAAG